>CAKKRO010000148.1 GCA_919902625.1 Nitrosomonadaceae bacterium | reverse complement strand
CAACGGAATCGTCGTCTTTCCCTTTACTGTTCCACATGAAATAAGCTGCGCCCATTGTAACCACTACAACCGGCAGAGCAATAAACACCCCAAGCGCGTATTCGACAGTCATATCCGTTCCTTGCGGAGGCGGGCTGCTGACGATCACGTAGGCGTGCGTCAAGGCAACGCCGTAAACAGGCAACAAAGCCGCCATGTAACGGTTGGTGACCAACGGACGTACTGTTAGCATATTCAGAATGTTTGAAGCGTAATATCCAACGAAATAAATAAAAATATAAAAGAAAATGGCGCCCATGGGTTTTCCTGTATTGATCTGGTTTTAGGAGCCTGTCAGCCTTAAGTCTGGCAGGCTTTCAGGTTTCTAAGGTATATAAAAAAACAGATTTCACAAAAAGGCTGAAAATCGTAGGACTTATGATACACAGATAGCCATAAAAAATGTACTGATAATAATGAGTGGGACATCATTGATGCCTGATGAAATATAGAATGGCGGTGGTGGATGACATGCTGTTTTCGATGGATCGATATCCTGAGTCTCACGCTGGACGGGTGGGGTTTTTGAATGGGTTATACTATCTCTCAGTATTTTTAATACGCTCATCTAAAGAGCGGCCATCACCCGTAGCCACAGCGAGCCAAAAAAATGGAAATAAATCTGTGAGTAGGATATCCCTTAATGCACAAATTCTGTTAGGTACTTTAACAGGCGTTATGTTGGGCTTCTGGTTCGCCGTGCTGGGACAGGAATCGGGCATCGCGCAAAGCGGTTTGTATGCTGCAAAGCTGGTAGGCGCTTTGTTTATTGACTTGTTGCGGATGGTACTGATTCCACTCGTTTTTACATCAATTGTTGTCGGTGTAGCCAATTTGCGTGCACATCGTCAAATGGATCGCGTCTGGCAGGGAACGCTAGCTTTCTTTGCGCTGACGATGGCGCTTGCCGTTGTGCTGGGATTAACAGCAGCCAATTTATTACAACCCGGTGGCGGGTTGCAAATAACGATGTTTCAGGATGCGATGCAGGGCTTCCACGCGACACAGATGTCATTGCCTGATTTCTTTGCTCATTTTCTACACTCGTTGTTCCAAAACCCAATCGCGGCACTGGCGCAAGGCAATGTGCTGGCGGTAGTGATATTTGCTTTATTGCTGGGTATCGCGCTGGTGGTTGGCGGTGAGCGTTATCGCAATATCCTGACATTAATGCAGGAGTTTCTGGAGTTGATACTGATGCTGGTCGGCTGGATTATGCGTCTGGCGCCCTTCGGTATCATGGCATTATTATTGCAACTGGTCGCCACGCAAGATACCCATCTGCTGACGACCTTGATCAAGTTTGTGGCGATTGTAATGGGTGCCACTTTGCTGCATGGTCTGGTAGTGCTGCCACTCATTCTCTATCTGACTACCGGCATGACACCCATTAAATTCTGGCTGGGGGCACGTGAAGCGCTCATTACTGCTTTTGCCACCAGCTCCAGCGCAGCGACATTGCCTGTGACATTGCGCTGTGCTGAACAGCATTTGCATGTCAAGCGGGATGTGGCAGGTTTCGTGATTCCACTGGGCGCGACCATGAACATGGATGGCACGGCGTTGTATGAAGCGGTAGCCGCCTTGTTTATTGCCAATCTGGCGGGTGTTGAACTCAGTCTGCTGCAACAGATGATTGTATTTATGACGGCCATGCTGGCGGCAATCGGTGCGCCCGGTATTCCCAGCGCTGGCATGGTCACGATGGTTGTGGTATTGCAATCCGTTGGATTGCCGGTGGAAGCGATTGCCATTTTGTTACCGGTCGATCGCATACTGGACACCTTCCGCACCATGGTGAATGTGGAAGGGGATCTGGTGGGAAGTCTGGTGGTGCAAGAATGGATCAAACAAGACAAGCTCAATGAATAAGATACCCATTGTTTCTGAGTGTTAAATCAGATCGTTATCACGAAAACGTTGTTGAATCTCCAGTACCTTGTCAGCATGATTAATTAATGCTTCAACACAATCACGATCCAGCTTGGAATTGGACATTTGCCGTAACATGGTGAAAGCCTCCTCATTACTCCATGCGGCTTTATACGAACGCCGTGAAGTCAGTGCATCAAACACATCAGCCACTGCACTGATACGCGCCTCTATGGGAATTTCATCACCTTTCAGACCGTTGGGGTAGCCGCTGCCATCAATCGCTTCATGGTGGTACTCGGCAATATTACGTAAAATATTGGCGTGACCAAACGTGCCCAGACTGAAATCTTCAAGAACGGAATCAATAATTTCACGACCTTTCGCCGGGTGGGTTTTCATGACATCAAATTCCGCTGCGTTGAGTTTGCTGGGCTTGCGCAGAATATTGTCTGGAATACCGATCTTGCCCACATCGTGCATGGGTGAGAACAGGAAAATATGCTCAATTTGTTCATCGGTGATGTGATAACTGGGCGAGAGCTCACGTGCAATGAGCCGGGCATAGTGGGCAGTACGATCAATATGCGAGCCGGTTTCAAGATCACGATAATGCGTCATATTGCGGGCTGCACGAACCGCAGCAAGCAAAGTGCGTATGGCGGTTAATTCATTGATCACCATCAGTGCGATCAAATGACCATAGATGTCAATCTGGCGCAGTGTCTTGGATGTAAATGGATGTTCTTGAAGAGAATTAAAGAACAGAAAACCGATGAAAGTGCCACTTTGATAGAGCGGCATGGTGTAACTGGATTTATAGCCTTTGGCAGCGACACGTTGGGTATGTTCATGCGTACCTTGGGAGAAAATATTCAGATTCTGTACCAAGCGCGGGCGGCGATGTTCGATAATGGCATGTAATGATGGCGCGGAACTGAGCGGCGCTTCATAGGTGGTTACCGGGCTATCGTTACCTTCCGTGCTGTGTGTATAGGTTTTGAGCATCTCTGTTTTCTCGTCAAACAGAGCGATGGCTAAACGATCAATAAATGGGAAATCCTGACGAATGATTTGATGCAGGAAACTCAGTTTTTCTGTGAGGGGCAAATTTTCATGTAAATTCGCCAGTGTATCCTGGTGGGTAAAAAGATCTTCTTCCTGTTGCATAAAATTCCTTCCGGCAAGTGGTTATGTTGCAGCATAACAGTTGAAAGCG
>CAKKRO010000147.1 GCA_919902625.1 Nitrosomonadaceae bacterium | reverse complement strand
ATAACTTTCTTATTTTCCTGCCTTAATTGTCTGATAGGGGAAACTACCGCGCTTCTCCCGCCAATTGGCCTCTTTTTTGCAAGATGCTCAACCGTCCCCGTATTTCTTGCACTTTGGCCTACCTTAAAAATAGAAATAGCGCCAGCCAGATCCTTCGCTTGATTCTCCAGAGATTCCGCCGATGCTGCGGCTTCTTCCACCAGTGCAGCATTCTGCTGCGTAACTTCATCCATTTGTGTCACGGCCTGGTTGACTTGTTCGATACCCGAACTCTGTTCCTGGGAAGCTGCGGTAATTTCTGACATGATATCAGCAACATGCTTGATAGAAGCAACAATTTCTTCCACCGTTTTGCCCGCTTCACTGACCAGTTTGGTTCCATTCTCAACCTTCTCCACCGAATCATCAATAAGGGCTTTTATTTCCTTGGCTGCAGTTGCACTTCGCTGCGCCAGATTCCGTACTTCTGTAGCAACAACCGCAAATCCTCTACCTTGTTCCCCGGCACGGGCAGCTTCCACAGCAGCATTTAATGCCAGGATATTAGTCTGAAAAGCAATGCTATCAATGACACTGATAATACTTGCAATTTTACTCGAGCTATCACTGATCGAAGACATGGTATTCACTACACCCGTCATCATCTGTCCTCCCTTCAGTGCAATATGACTCGCACTGGTTGAGAGTTGGCTGGCTTGCCGTGCATTGTCCGCATTCTGCTTTACTGTGGAAGTCAGTTCTTCCATGCTGGATGCCGTTTCTTCCAGCGACGAAGCCTGCTCTTCAGTACGTTGTGATAAATCCAGGTTACCGCTGGCTATTTCACTGGAAGCCTGGCGCACTGATTCAGCACTGTTGCGAACATCTGAAACGGTCGCTCTCAGATTGATACCCATCTGAGCAAGCGATTTAATCAACACCCCGAACTCATCTGAATACTCATTGGTGATCTTGGTTTGCAGATCCCCAGCAGCGAGTGTATTGGCTATGTTAATCGCTTTGTTTAAAGGCTTTAACGTATTTTGTCTCATGAGAAATCCGGCTATACCCATTAAAAGAACGCCGCCAATGGCTGTGGCCGAAATAAAACTATTCAACCACGGAACTACCGTCTCTTGGGATGAGCCCCACCAACCCGCTCCCGCAGCACTCAACAATAATAGTGTCGGTACAGATAAATAAAAAGCAATACGTTTTCCCAAAGTCATCTTGAAAAGCGCAGCAATTCTACCCATAAAGTCGGTACGGACAACACCGCCATTTTCTATTTTGAGGTTCTTAGCCTTGCCTTCTAAAAATTGACGATAGATGGGCGCCACTGTATCAATCAATTCACGTGATGGTTTTGTGCGTACAGACAAATAACCGACAATAGTTCCATTTTCTATTAATGGCGTGGCATTACCAAGAACCCAATAGTAATCGCCATTTTTGCGCCGGTTCTTGACCAACCCCGTCCACGGCTTGCCGGCCTGAAGTGTTTTCCATAAATCTTCAAATCCTTCGGGCGGCATATCAGGATGTCGCACGATGTTGTGCGCCTTGCCGATCAGTTCATCTTCCGTAAACCCGCTGACTTCAATAAAAGT
>CAKKRO010000146.1:21220-23333 GCA_919902625.1 Nitrosomonadaceae bacterium | reverse complement strand
TCTTCCCATCCCGAACAGAACCGTGAAACGAAGCTGCGCCGATGATAGTGTGCATTCGCATGTGAAAGTAGGTTACCGCCAGGCACTTTATAAAAAAGCCTCTCATCAAAATGATGAGAGGCTTTTTTCTTTACGATGATACATCTATTAAGTAATTTAATTGGTTTGGATTAACCTAGAGTAATACTGTTTCTGGCAGAAAACAGTTAATATTAGCACTTTTGGCATATTTACCCATGATGCTATCTACTTTTTCAAGAATTCTAATTATCAATTTGAAAGAATTTATTAGTAATCTTTATTTTTTATTTGCGAGCATACCTTTATGAGTAACCCAGAAGTAAAAAAAGAGGATTGGGAAAGAAAACTGTTAGAGAATCTTGCGCTAGCTTCCTTGCGAGAACAGCGTCGTGCACGTATTTGGGGAATATTTTTCAAGTCTCTGACTTTTACATATCTTTTTATTTTAATGTTCGTTGCGTTAGGTTGGGTAGGCGATGGAAAAGTACGGATAACCGATAAGCATACTGCGCTCATTGATTTAAAGGGCATTATAACGGCCGATAGTGTTAGCAGCGCAGATAAAATAAATGCCAGTCTTCAATCTGCATTCCAAGACAAGAATACTAAGGGGATCGTTCTCCGAATTAACAGTCCTGGAGGAAGCCCAGTTCAAGCTGGTTATATCAATGATGAGATACGACGGTTACGTGCCAAATATCCTGAAATTCCACTCTATGCGGTGATTGGAGATATTTGTGCTTCCGGGGGTTATTATGTTGCCGCTGCTGCCGATAAAATTTTTGTCGATAAAGCAAGCTTGGTAGGCTCAATCGGCGTGCTTATGGATGGTTTTGGTTTTACTGGTACTTTGGAGAAATTGGGTGTTGAACGGCGGCTGCTCACTGCTGGCGAAAATAAAGGATTTCTTGATCCTTTTACGCCGTTGGATCCTGCTCAACGAGATCATGCTACAACGTTGCTAAGAGAGATTCATGAGCAATTTATTCGTGTAGTGCAGCAAGGCAGAGGTGAGCGTTTAAAAGACAAGCCTGAAATATTTAGCGGTATTGTTTGGACAGGGCAGAAAAGCATTGATCTGGGACTTGCTGATGAAATGGGCAGTGCTGAATATGTGGCGCGCGAGATAGTTGAAGCAGAGACATTGGTCGATTTCACACCTCGTGAAGGATTGGCAGATTTGTTCTCAAAGCGAATTAGCCAAATTGCGATGAGTATTTTAACTAATACTGAATGGACGCTTAAATAAGATTAATAAAGTTAAGATAAGGCTTCCATAGAGATGCATGCCACTGATAGTGATATAAATTCACCTGCCTAGTATTTCGGTAAGTGTGCGGGATACGCCTGTTTGCCAGGCAGGTAAAATTAGATTAAAAGTATTTTCTAATTTACTGGTATTTAAACGTGAATTAAGTGGGCGTTTCGCAGGCAATGGAAAATCTTTACTGGTTATTGGTAACAAAGTATCCGATTGGATTTTTAGTGGAAAATTTACGTATCGGGCATACTCCAATATAAATCTGGCAAAGTCATACCAAGATGTACATCCTCCAGCTACCAAGTGGTATAGCCCGGAAACTTCGGGTTTGTGTTTTAGTGAAAATAGTGTGTAAGCAGTAATGTCAGCTAATAATTCTGCGCCCGTAGGTGAGCCGACCTGATCATTGACAACTTCCAGTTTGTCGCGTTGTTGTGCTAAGCGAAGTATGGTTTTAATGAAATTATTTCCATTGGTTGCATAGATCCAACTGGTGCGAAATATCAGATAGGAACAGCCAGACGTAATAATATTTTTTTCACCTTCCAATTTGGTTTTACCATAAATATTTAGCGGATCTGTAACATCAGTTTCAAGATAAGGTTGATTACCGGCACCGTTAAAAACATAATCTGTTGAATAATGAACGAGCCAGGCATTCAGTTGCCTGGCTTCTTGTGCAAGTATGTCAGGCGCCTGAGCATTAAGGATATGAGCCAATTCCGGCTCACTCTCAGCTTTATCAACAGCGGTATAGGCGGCTGCATTGACAATAACATCGGGCGCAATTTTCCGGATTGTTCTTTTTAAACCAATGAGATTGGTAAGGTC
>CAKKRO010000146.1:15019-21120 GCA_919902625.1 Nitrosomonadaceae bacterium | reverse complement strand
TCATTCTGAGTCAAGGAACCATAGACTTCATCCGTTGAAACATGGAGAAAACGAAAGCTTTGTTTTGCGGTGATTTCCAGCTCATTCCAATAGATATGTACGGCTTCCAGCAGGCGAAATGTACCCAGAATATTGGTTTGGATAAAATCCTCCGGGTTGTGGATTGAACGGTCGACATGACTCTCGGCAGCTAGATTAATAATTGCTCGGGGCTGGTACTGCTTGAGTAACTTTGAAACCAGCTTGATGTCTCCAATATCCCCTTGTACAAAAATGTGTCTCGGATCCTTAGTTAAGGAAGATAAGTTTTGTAAGTTTCCGGCATAGGTCAGCTTATCAAGATTTATGATTTCTTCATCAGATCCTGCTAACCAGTCTAATACAAAATTACTTCCAATAAATCCTGCGCCACCCGTGATTAGAATCATTCAGTTTTCCTAAAGGATAATCAATTGTTTCAGTGATCTTTAAAACGACTGGACATTCCTGAGCGCTCGTATTCCATATTCACTCAGGGTTCCAGATCGGTAAAATTCCCATCTCATCGGATTTTACTTGAAATTCACAATCGATACCGATTCCCGGTACCCATACAAGTTTCTCACCACAAAATAGCAATGGCAGTGTGTTACGCTCCCAGGGCGGGATAGATGCTTCCTGTAATAAGTTTTTCAAGCTGCGCCGTGGGCGATTACAAGCAGGCATAAAACGTTCACCGCCTGAACGTAAGCATATCATTATCGGTTCATGCATCATTCTTTGTGGACTGATGCCCTGATTTCTTACTTGAGTAAAATGGATAGAGCCGGTTGGATGTTTGAGTGCCAGAAACGCTTCTCCACACCAGCTTATTTGAATGGGTTCTTTGGATGGTATTTTTCTGGAAAGTATATAAAGGGCATCTTTGTAACAACGAATTTCAGTATTGCCAAAATTGATATGGAGTTGACTGCCACTGCCTGCCGACAAAAGCTGACTCAAGATATCGTCCAATTTCGCTGTACTGGGAAGATTCGCACCGCGCTGTAACAAGGTGTGGCGTAGAAGATTTTTAGCACGAGGAAAGCTGAGTTTACGTATATTGCTGACTTTAAGTTTTCCAGAAACAAGGCAATTTCCAATATCGATTTCAGCCAATTCATCCAGGAGTGATGAAGCCTCAGATAAATGACGGCTGGTACGTAGCAGTGTTTTGGGGTAGTTGGGGTAGCGTTCTTTTAACAAAGGCAGGATTTTATGGCGCAGAAAATTCCGATTGAAAGCAATACTGTCATTACTTTCATCATTCATCCAGTTTAATTTGTTCTCGTGTGCGTAGGCTTCAATTCTGCTGCGAGAAACTTCCAGTAATGGCCTGAGTAATTGCGGAGCGGTATCAGAGAATTGTTTTCTGACAACCGGCATTGCACTCAATCCTTTAATTCCAGCGCCACGAAATAATTGCAGTAACAGTGTTTCAGCCTGATCATCCAGATGCTGCGCCAATACCACATAATCTGTTTGCAATTGATTGAATATGCGATAACGTTCTTCCCGGGCATTAGCTTCGAGACTTATACCGGATTCTTTTTTAATCTGCAGATAGGCGATGTAGATGGGGATATCGTAAGTATGACAAAGGTTACAGCAGAACTGGCTCCACAACGTTGCATTGCTGCTGATGCCATGATTAACATGCACAGCAGAAAGAGTAAAATGCATGTGCTGGGATAATGAAGCGAGTAAATGCAGTAATACAACCGAATCTATACCGCCGCTCAAGGCAATGGTTAAATGATCACCTTGTTTAATATGGGCAAGTAATACTTCTTGGGTGTCACATAGAAGACTATTCGACTTTGACTTCCTTAAATGAGCCATATCCCATAAGCCGTTCAAGACGTTTCTCCAAGAGTGTTTCGATAGAATGATCTTGAAGCCTTCGCAGCGATTCCTGCAATACATTTTTTACAGACTGCATGGTAGCCGGGTAATCACGGTGAGCGCCGCCGATGGGCTCAGTAACAATACTATCAATCAAATTAATGGCTTTTAATCGCTCGGCCGTGATGCCCATAATTTCAGCAGCCTCTGGCGCCTTGTCTGCACTTTTCCATAGAATGGAAGCACAGCCTTCTGGCGATATGACGGAGTAGGTGGCATATTGCAGCATATGTATCACATCACCGACAGCAACTGCCAAGGCACCACCAGAACCACCTTCCCCAATAATGATACATATGATAGGAATTCTCAATTCTGCCAGGACATAGAGATTCTTTCCGATTGCTTCTGATTGTCCCCGTTCTTCTGCATCAATGCCTGGATATGCGCCTGGAGTATCAATGAAAGTGATCAGCGGGATAGAAAATTTTTCTGCCAGACGCATTAAGCGCAGTGCTTTGCGATAACCTTCAGGTTTGGGCATGCCAAAATTGCGGTGAATCTTTTCTCGGGTGTCACGTCCTTTCTGATGCCCAATCACCATAATGGTCTGACCGTTGAAGCGTGCTAAACCGCCAATAATTGCATGGTCATCGGCAAAATGCCGGTCGCCATGCAGTTCTTCAAAATCTGTAAATAAATGCTCTATGTAATCCAGCGTATAGGGGCGTTGCGGGTGCCGTGCAACTTGTGAGATTTGCCACGGAGTCAGCTTTGCATAAACATTTTTTGTGAGTGACTGACTTTTTGCTTGTAAACGTGCGATCTCAGATGAGATATCCAGCGCGGAATCATCCTGTGCAAAGCGTAATTCCTCTATTTTTGATTCAAACTCTGCAATACTTTGCTCGAATTCCAGAAAAGTAATTTTCATGTAGGCTAAGATATAATCTTAAAATTGTGATGATACAGGATTTATAGATAAATCGGCATTACCGGATTAATCAAAACAATGTCTATTTTGAGTATCAGTGTGTCTTGGTTTCTTGTGCGGTGAAGTTATTTGGCTGTATCAATGCGATGAGGATTTTTATGAAACGACGCGTCTTTCTGCAAAGAATCGGTGTAGTGGCCACATTGCCTGTTTTCTCGTTTTTGCTGCCAATACAGGTGGTTGCTAATGGTATCAAGCAGACTGCGATAGAGCCGCTCAATAAACCGCATAAAGTCTGGCGAAGTTTGGTTTCGCCGGAAGCTTACCGGGTTTTATTTGAAGAACATACCGAGCAGCCAGGAAGCAGTGAATTAAATCATGAGCATCGTGAAGGCACCTTTATTTGTGCGGCTTGTTATCTGCCATTATTTGAGAGTCAGCATAAATATGAAAGCGGTTCCGGGTGGCCGAGCTTTACACAGCCCATTTCAGGGCATATCGGGACTAAACGTGATTTCAAGCTGATTATCCTGCGGACTGAATATCATTGTGCAAGATGTGGGGGGCATCAGGGACATGTTTTTAAGGATGGCCCACCATCCAGAGGTGAGCGCTGGTGTAATAACGGATTGGCTTTGAAGTTTGTGTTGAAGACCGATCAGTTGCCGGCACTCAGGAGTTAGTAGGTATATGCGGATGATGATTTTACTATGGCTATCCATGTTGATACTTGGCGCATGTCGACAGATTGATACGCTGGTAGCGGAGTCAACTATTGTTTCTATAACGAACGAGAATTTGGATACTGCGATTTTTGCAGGCGGTTGTTTTTGGTGTACTGAGTCTGATTTCGACAAAATACCCGGAGTGGTTTCAACCACATCAGGTTATATCGGCGGCAGCGTGGTGAACCCATCATACGAGCAGGTAGTTGCTGGTAAAACCGGGCATGTTGAGGCTGTAAAAATTCACTTTGACCGTACAAAAACAAATTTCTCCCAATTATTGGCCGCCTATTGGTTGACGATTGATCCGCTGACGCTTGATCGGCAGTTTTGTGATATTGGTTCACAATATCGTAGTGTGATTTTTTACGGGGATTCCAATCAAAAAGAGCTGGCAGAAAGCTCAAAAAAAGCATTGGAAGACTCCGGGCGGTTTACCCAACCGATTGTCACAGAGATTCTGCCGGCGACAGAATTTTATTGCGCGGAAGCATATCATCAAGATTATTATATTAAGAATCCGCTGAGATATGCTTACTATCGAAATAACTGCGGACGAGATAAGCGTCTGGAAGCGTTATGGGGAATTAAACATTAATAAAATAAAGACTATTTCATTGGGAGGGATGGCTCTCAAGGATTTTCTGCGGAATTATTGGCAAAAGCAGCCTTTACTGGTAAGAAATGCATTACCCGGATTTAATGGCCTATTAACGCGCGATGAGTTGATGAAACTGGCTTGTCATGAAGATGCGCAATCCCGTCTTGTTGTTCAAAAAAATGGCAAATGGCATGTTAAGCATGGCCCTCTCAGCAGTTACGATTTGACAAAGCTGCCTAAAAAGCAATGGACGCTGCTGGTGCAGGATGTGAATCATTTCCTTCCATCCGCACGTGATTTATTATCGAAATTCTGCTTTATCCCCCATGCGCGTCTGGATGATTTGATGGTGAGTTATGCCCCCAAGGGGGGGGGGATCGGGCCGCATTTTGATTCCTATGATGTGTTTTTATTACAGGGAACAGGGTCTAGGCGGTGGCAAATATCCGCGCAGCAGGACGATCAATTCATCGCGGATGCCCCGCTTAAAATTCTAAAGAATTTTCAACCAGAACAAGAGTGGACGCTGGAACCCGGTGACATGCTTTATCTGCCGCCCAATTATGCGCATAACGGTATTGCCGAGAATGACTGCATGACCTACTCCATAGGTTTTCGTGCACCCAGTCATCAGGAATTGATAACCCAATTTCTTGTTTATCTACAGGATGATATTGAAGCCGAGGGCTGGTATGTTGACCCTGATTTGCGATTGCAATCTCATCCGTCAAAAATCAGTGTGGCGATGCAAAGCCAAATAGGTTCGATATTAAAGAAGATCAAATGGAATCGTGGCGATATAGAGGATTTTCTCGGTATTTATCTTTCCGAGCCTAAATCACATGTTTTCTTTGAGCAACCTGAGCGGCCTTTACAGCCACGCTTGTTTTCGCAGCAGATCAGGAAGCATGGTGTGCAGCTTGACCTGAAAAGTAGAATGTTAAGCGGTAATAACAAATTTTATATCAACGGTGAAGTGTTCAAGGTAGGTATTAACGCCTATAGAGAGTTGATTAAACTTGCTGACAACCAAAAGCTGGCTCCGTTCTCTCGCATTGATGAAGAGGCTGTAAAAACGCTTTATCAATGGTATGTTAGTGGTTATATTGTCAGTAAAAATCAGGTTGATTAAAGGTGTTGCATGTTTGAGATCCTGTAAATTTTCTTGAAATTCTCTAGACAGTATTATTTTATTCTGGTATTAAGGTTATGGTCTTTCTGATTTGAATGGCCGATGAGCTGTTTTACATAATTTATTTTTCGTCAAAATTTTTTTGAATATAGGAGACTTAGAATATGAAATACTCTCTATTGATCGCTGCTCTTTTAGCAACGTTTTTAGTCGGATGCGGTGAGCCAAAGCCAGGTCAATATCCTCCAAGCTTCATGGATGAACGTGAGGGTACACCTAAGCAATGAGGTATCGGTCTATTCTTGAAGTTTAAGATAGGGTAATAAAAAAAACCGCCCTGCAAAGGGCGGTTTTTTTGTTGTTCTCAGGATTAATTGCAATAGATATTAATATCATGTTTATAATTCATGCTACCAGTATGATGTAAATTAATAAAAACCTTCAACGAAGTCTTGTGGCTGTTTAATTATTGGGCTCAAATTTGTATAATGGAGCTACTTCGATTATGCTATGAAGTACAAAATAAACAGAAGGACATGGGAGATTAAATGATTAGATTTTCACTTTTAACGGCTGCATTTGCGGTATTAGCATTAACTGCCTGTGAAGGCAAGAAAAGCCTTGATGGTTATCCTATGGATAAACCGCCTCCATCAGCTTACGCACCCAGGGATTCAGAACCTGCTCTTGATGGGGCTGATACAAAAGGTACGAATACAAACGAAGAAAGCACAGGTAGTTCAAAATAAAGTGTTGTTTCAATAATCATCAAGAAAGCTTGATATAAAGAATAACTCTTCATTGAGCCGCAGATCCTCCCGGTTGTTAGAGGGTTGGTGATGTGTT
>CAKKRO010000146.1:2699-14919 GCA_919902625.1 Nitrosomonadaceae bacterium | reverse complement strand
TAACTCTTCATTGAGCCGCAGATCCTCCCGGTTGTTAGAGGGTTGGTGATGTGTTTATTGATTAGTAATGTATTTATATTCAATTACTTATGGCTAATCAATCGCACAAAATATCTAAAATTTCATTTTATTACTTTACTTTATCTGTTTTAAATTTTTGAACTGAAATTTAAAAAGTAAGAAATGATTTTGCAGAAAATGAATCATAAGGAATATTTGGTTTGTTTTTATTCCGGAAATGATTTTTACTCAAAAAGTAGATATGACTTGTTGGGCTTTTAGCCAAAACTTGCTTGTTGAATAATTAGCTTAATTTGTTATATACTGCTTCTTTTAAAGAACTTTTATAAGGAAAATTACATAATGAAATATACTCTTCTGGCTGCGTTTTTGCTGGCTTTAACATTATCCGCATGTGGTGGAAAACCAGGTCAGGCACTGCCTGAAACTGAACGCGCAAATTTTGAAAAAATTCTTGCAGAAGAAGCTGAAAAAAATAAATAATAAATAATAAAAAATCTTCATATCAATTCATATGAAGAAATTATTTATAAAAAAACCGCCTATAGGGCGGTTTTCTATTTTTATGAATAGGGTTCTTTAGAGTTATGTATTATATAGTTTATGATTTTTAGAAGCTTTAATTTAAATTAGACAGCTTGCCAAGAAAGTTTAAGTTTGCATTATCTTATTTAAGCTGGTCATGTAATAGCTTAAGGATGCGGCTCGTCGTGACAGAATTTACAGATGTTCCGTCATCATTCAGAAGAGTGACCTTGCTGGTATTGGTTCCTGTGTTATGAACCTGGATGCGGTATTTTGCGGCTTTCGCGTCCGCTTTATCATTACCACCACGCCAGAACATAATACTTGACAGAATGCCATCGTCATCACCGGTTTTCTTGCTATCTTTATCAGGATTCAGGTAACGCACAAAATAAACGCCTTCTTCGCGATTGCGGTCTTCAACGGTAAAACCGATACGATCGAGCGCTAAACCGACGCGTCGCCATGATCTGTCAAACGTTTCATTAATGACAAGCGTAGTTCCTGTTCCCTGGTCTATATAGGCGCGCTCCTGGGTAGTGGTTCCGCTTGTTGTCAGCTCCAGCCTGGCTTTTTCTTCTTCCACGCCGAAGCGCATCATCAAGCGGGAAAGCATTTCAGCTTCCAGATCCGGATCGGCTGGTCGCGGTTGCCAGACTGTGCGTTGGAGGCTTCCTCCTTCCAGTACTTCACTCATGCCCCGATGACTGATGTATATTTCAGTAATCCCCGCTTCATTGCGTTCCAAGCGGGTGCGAAACTTATCGCGTTCAGCAGTGGAATAGATGCTATCCAGGAATGTGGAAAGGAAAGTGCGCACAAAGTCCTGTGGAATCTTGGCGCGGTTTTCAGCCCAGTCTGTTTCCATAATACCTGCCTCGGGAACTTCTATTTTGATCAGGAAGCCAAGCTCTTGCCAGAATTCTTTTACTATGGGCCATACGACCTCGGGGGGTTGGGGTACAACTAACCAACGTTGCGTTCCTGCACGTTCAATATGTACATTCTGAATGGATGACGGTAAAAAAGATGACGTACCGGTTGATTGCCCGCCACGCTCGTTGCTATAGGTGGAAAATGTGGTACTGCCGGGCGAACTAAGCTCAGGAATTGTGTATCGTTCATCAATAGCAGGTTGAATGAGATCAGGTGGTATGTCTAAAGCAGGTAGCTTTCCAGCAGACTTATATTCAATCTTCTTCGCTTCGGGAAGAAGATTGCAACCTGTGACTGTCAATGAAAGTGCCAACACCAAGTGCGGTATGATCACTTTTCGCCATTTCATTTTTGACATCTTACTCCTTCAAATCATGGATATTGGCAAATTGCATAGCTTCTCTAATAAGCTGATGATACTGATTGGATAAGGGCGTGAGTGGCAGGCGGATTCCAGAGCCTATTAAACCCATTTGCGCAACAGCCCATTTTACAGGGATTGGGTTTGCTTCCACGAATAGATCCACATGTAAACGCAGGAGCCGATTATTAAGCGCCCGCGCAGTATTTAGATCGCCGGAGAATGCTGCAACGCACATCTCATGCATCATTTTAGGTGCCACATTGGCTGTGACTGAAATGACACCATTTGCACCCAACAGCAGCAACGCTAATGCACTGGCATCATCTCCGCTATAGATGGAGAACCCGGATGGTGCGCGTAGTAATAAATCAGAGCCTCGTCCAATATCGCCGGTCGCATCTTTGATACCTATGATGTTGGGAACTTGTGCCAGGCGTAATGCGGTGTCATTATGAATGTCGGTGACGGTTCTGCCCGGAACATTATATAAGATATGTGGAATATCAACGGCTTCCGCAATTGCCTTAAAGTGCTGATATAGCCCCTCCTGGGTGGGCTTGTTGTAATAAGGAGCGACTGAGAGGCAGGCATCCACGCCTGCATTTTTTGCATAAATGGATAAATCAATGGCTTCGCGTGTTGAATTTGCTCCGGTACCTGCGATCACAGGTATACGTCCGGCGACATGATCAACCGCAGTGCGCATCAACAGATGGTGTTCATCAAAATCTACTGTTGGAGATTCACCCGTAGTGCCAACAACCACAATCCCATCAGTATCCTGTGCGATATGGAAATCAAGAAGAGAGCGGAAATGCTCCAAGTCCAATCCGCCATCTTCATTCATTGGAGTGACGATAGCAACCAGGCTACCTTTAAACATGACAACCTATCCCGTGAAAAAAACACATTTTACCCGAATCTCATAGGATTTAAGTATATTCTCACAACATGATTCAGCAAATTTTATCCTTGCCGCCTGTAAGATTACAATCTAGACAATATGTTTTAATCAATTGATTAAAAAGATTATTGTGCATTCACTTTAGAGAAATTTATCCTATCATTGTTGTAATCGACCTTAATGGTATCTTTTGCAACAAAACGACCTTCCAGAATTTCCTTCGCTAACGGATTCTCAATTTGAGACTGGATGGCACGTTTTAGAGGCCGTGCGCCAAATACCGGATCAAAGCCAGCTTGAGAAAGCGCTGAAAGCGCTGCTTCGCTGACTTGCAGTTTCATTTCCAGTTTGGCCAATCTTGCTTCAAGATAGTGTAATTGTATTCTGGCTATTGATTGAATATGCTTTTCATCCAAGGCATGGAATACCACGACTTCGTCAATACGATTAATAAACTCAGGGCGAAAGTGGGTTTTTACTTCGCCCATCACGGCTTGTTTGATCACTTGATATTCACTGCCGGCCATTTCCTGGATCATCTGCGAACCCAGATTGGATGTCATAACGATCACCGTATTCTTGAAATCAACGGTACGTCCCTGGCCATCGGTCATGCGGCCGTCATCCAGGACTTGTAGCAGTACGTTAAATACATCTGGATGAGCTTTCTCGACTTCATCCAAAAGAATGACGGCATAAGGTTTTCTGCGCACGATTTCGGTTAAGTAACCGCCTTCTTCATAACCCACATAACCCGGCGGTGCGCCGATCAGGCGCGCTACCGAATGTTTTTCCATAAATTCGGACATGTCAATCCGTACTAAATGATCTTCAGAGTCAAATAGAAAACCTGCCAACGTTTTGCATAACTCGGTTTTCCCTACGCCGGTAGGGCCCAGGAAAAGGAAGGAGCCATAGGGCCGGTTAGGATCAGCCAATCCAGCGCGTGAGCGCCGGATAGCATCGGATACCAACCGGACGGCTTCATCCTGGCCGATCACTCGATCATGTAACCTTTGTTCCATCAGCAGCAATTTTTCACGTTCACCTTGCATCATTTTAGACACGGGAATGCCGGTAGCGCGTGACACCACCTCTGCAATTTCTTCTGCGCCCACTTGCGTGCGCAACAGTTTTGGCATAACCGTAGAACCCTGTTCAGTAGTCCCGGCTTGTTGTGTTTGGTCATTGAGCTGGGACTGCAATTGCGCTTCCAGTTGTGGAAGGCGGCCATATTGCAGTTCCGAGACTTTCTGCCAATCGCCTTTACGTGTAGCGGCTTCTATTTCCAGCCTGATTTTTTCCATTTCTTCCTTGATTTGCTGGGAGCCTTGTACATGGAATTTTTCGGTTTTCCAGATTTCATCTAAATCGGCATATTCGCGTTCTTTCTGTTTAATTTCATCTTCGAGCAATTGCAGCCGTTTCTGCGAAGCCTCGTCTTTTTCTTTTTTGATGGCTTCACGTTCAATCTTGAGTTGTATCAGGCGCCGGTCCAGCTTATCCAACGCTTCAGGCTTGGAATCAATTTCCATGCGGATGCGCGCTGCTGCCTCATCGATCAGATCGATCGCCTTGTCAGGCAGGAAACGATCCGTAATGTATCGGTTGGATAATTCCGCAGCAGCAACAATCGCCGGATCAGTAATGTCCACACCGTGATGCACTTCGTATTTTTCCTGTAGCCCGCGCAGTATCGCAATGGTGGCTTCTACGGTAGGCTCTTCCACCAGCACTTTCTGGAAACGCCGCTCCAGGGCGGCATCTTTTTCAATATATTTGCGGTATTCATCTAACGTGGTCGCACCGACACAGTGCAATTCTCCGCGTGCCAATGCCGGTTTTAACATATTGCCCGCATCCATTGCGCCTTCCGCTTTACCTGCGCCGACCATAGTATGTAGTTCATCAATGAATACGATAGTTTTTCCTTCATCCTGCGAAAGTTCTTTCAGCACGGATTTGAGGCGCTCTTCAAATTCACCCCGGTATTTGGCACCCGCCAATAGCGCGGCCATATCCAAAGAGAGAACCCGTTTATCTTTCAAGCTTTCAGGCACTTCACCATTAATAATGCGTTGAGCCAAGCCCTCTACGATGGCGGTTTTACCCACACCCGGTTCACCAATCAGAACGGGATTGTTCTTGGTGCGACGCTGCAGTACTTGTATGGCGCGGCGAATTTCATCGTCACGCCCAATGACTGGATCCAGTTTGCCTTGACGGGCGCGTTCGGTCAGATCCAGCGTGTATTTCTTCAAGGCTTCACGGCTACCTTCAGCTTCGGCGCTATTCACCTGCTCGCCACCCCGTATCGCGTTGATCGCTTTTTCCAGAGTGGTATAACTGGCGCCCTGTTGTTTGAGTAATGCGCCAATTTCTCCCTTGTCCTGCAGGATTGCCAGCAGGAACATTTCCGAAGCGATAAACTGGTCGTTGCGTTTTTGCGCTTCTTTATCCGCCAGATTCAGCAGATTGTTCAGATGACGGGAAATATTAATCTCCCCTTCCGAATGATCTACTTTCGGTAAATGCTGAACATTTTGCTTGATGCTTTCCAGCAGCGGAGTCGTATTGACTCCTGAACGTTGCAGCAAAGACAGCGTACTGCCATCTTCTTGTTGCAGCAGCGCCAGCAGCAGATGCTGCGGCTCTATCGTCGGGTTGTCCTGACCGACTGCAATGCTTTGAGCATCCGCAAAGGCTTGCTGGAATTTAGTGGTTAGTTTGTCAAAACGCATGAGATTCTCCCTCAGTAGGTTATTGATTCCTACGTGGGGCGATGGGCGCGAAATTTCAAGAGCGGATTATTTTAACGAGCGGATGGGGCGTACTTTGCTTGTTTGTATTGCGGATTTATTTAAAATGCGCTCAATCTCGGCAGCGGGTACGGGTTTACTGAAATAATAACCTTGATAGTGATTGCATTTCTGCGCTATCAGCAGATTGAGCTGCTCCTTGGTTTCAATACCTTCTGCGATGACATCCATGTCCAGGCTATGTGCCATCGCAATAATCGCTGCGACAATGGTATGGTCGTTTTTGTCGGTTGCAATGTCGCGCACAAAGGAACGATCTATTTTAAGGGTATGAATCGGGAAGCGCTTCAGATAACTGAGGCTGGAGTAACCCGTGCCAAAATCATCGATCGAGATATGCAACCCCATTTCACTTAAACCATTAAGCGTTTCTATTACTTTTTCAATGTTATCGATCAGCATGCTTTCTGTTATTTCCAGCGCAATGTATTTTGCTTCCACTCCGGTTTCATTCAGTATGCGGGAAATATTTTTTGTTAATTCCTTATCACAGAATTGCCTTCCTGACAGGTTAATGGCTACTCTTGGAATGTTATAACCTTGTTCTTGCCAGTCTTTAATTTGTAGACAAACTGTTTTTATAACCCATTCACCGATGGGAATAATCAATCCGGTTTCTTCTGCCAGATTAATAAATTTATCCGGGACAATCAGCTTGTGTTCAGGGTGCTGCCAGCGGAGAAGCGCTTCTATACTATGCAATTGATTATCGGGCATATCCATGACAGGCTGGTAATGTAAAGTCAGTTCGTTACGCTCCAGAGCATGGCGTAAGTCAAGACCGAGGGTATGTCTCTCATGCGCTGATCTATTGAGCTCATCGGTAAAAAACTGAAAGTTATTACGTCCGTTCTCTTTGGCGTGATACATAGCTACATCACTGTTTTTTAATAATGTTTCTGCGGTGGTTCCGTCATCCGGGAATACGGCAATACCAATACTGCCACCGATATGTAACTCATGCTTATGGATACGGTAAGGTTGCATCAGTGCATCCAGAATCTTCTGTGCGACCACTGCGGCGTCCAGGGATTCAGCAATAGTATTTAATACCACAATAAATTCATCCCCCCCCTGGCGCGCAACCGTATCTTCGTTGCGGACACAGGCCAGCAACCTTTCTGCGACCGCTTTGAGCAGCAGATCACCGATATCATGACCGAGTGAGTCATTGATGATTTTGAAATGATCCAGATCGATAAATAGCACAGCCATTTTGCTATGACTACGGGTATCCTGTGCCAATGCCTGTTCGATGCGGTCTTGTAGCAAATTCCGATTAGGCAGACCTGTTAACGCATCATGCGTTGCCATCTGAACAATGCGTTTTTCAGCCTCTTTACGTTCGTACCACCGGCCCAAGTCATGTGCAATAGTGTCAACAAGATCCTGTTCATGAGGCAGTATAAATGGGAGATTCTGTTGAATATAGGCTACCTGTATCTGACCACACATCTCCCCATTGACCATGATTCTTGCGCTTATTCTATTGGGAAGGTCCTCTTTATATTTTGGGGTAATGGCTTGTTTGTTACCAAATTTAATCGTGGCGGCAGCCATTTCAGGAAACTGCAGGGCCTGAATTAGAGCGTTGAGTATGCTCTGATAGACTTCCTCAGTACCTAGATTTTGTCCCAGGCAACTCCGTATCTTATGTAAACAGTTACTCTCCTTTAATCGCTCGTTTAAAGTAAAATCCCGTTGCTTGCGTGCGGTAATATCAACCCGGACTGAAAGATAGCGATTAACTTTTCCTTTAATATCCTTAATAGGTACGATCGTTGAATCGACCCAATAGTGTGCGCCCGACTTGCTGCGGTTACAGATCTCCTGGTGCCAGATTTTTCCTTTTGCAATCGTTGCCCACATGTCAACCCAGAATGATTTGGGATGTTTATGTGAATTGAGTATGCGGTGATCCCGTCCAATCAGTTCTTCTGGTGAGTAACCGCTGATTTCACAGAATCTCTCATTGGCGTGGATAATTTTTCCTTTACGATCTGTAATCGAGATTAAAGCCAGCATGCCAGCAGCATTAATATAAGCGGTCAGTTCAGAAGAGATTTTCTCGGCATGGTTTTTAGCTTGTACTAATTGCCTATGATCTCTTATCGATGATTCTCTGGATTTAATTAATGTTTGAATGAGTGGCAAAGTGATCCAATGTAAAATGGCCATACCGGCTAGTACCAGCAGACCCAGATAGAGCGAGATGGTTTTGATCTGATTTTTAAACTGGCTATATAATTCTTCCGCATCTATCTTGAGTACAGCGCCTAAGCCATAAGCGACCGGTGAATGGGCTGCGACAACATCTATTTGCCGGTAATCCTTGGTAAATTTGATGTTCTTTTGTCCTTTCAATGCAAAATACATGGGTAATGGTTGATTGCCCATCATGCGCGGAATGCGTTTAAATTGATGGCCATCAAAACTGCGCAGGAAGCAATCCATTTCAAGATTATTTTCTTTTACCGGAGCGCACAGCAGAAAATCTCCGGTATTACCGATGAGGTGAGCATCTTTGAATATCCTCGTAAGATCTGGCATAGGCTCTTCAGTGGTAATGCGGCCAATGGGTTTGTTTTCTTCATTCAGGATCTGTACGGAATTACGCACTATAAAGTGATCATCCCACAATAAAACCGTGCGGATATCCGGGCCGGTATCCAGTTCAACCATGAGAGCCGGGCGGCTGGAATGGAGTCCTGAACTCAGTATTGGATCTCCCTCTGGGCCATAAATATGGATGCCCGAGAAGTGAGTGCTGAGTATTTTCTCTGCAGATTTGATGAGTCCGGCGAGACCTTCGTCTTTGAATTCATCCGAGTTGGCTTTCTCCAGGCTCTGAGTCAGGAAAATGCGTGTGGATGCCGCCCTTGTATTTGCGATGGAATGCGCAATCTGAGTTTCGATCAGCTTTACTTGGTTTTCCAGTGTGGCTCTGAGGCCTGAAGTGACCATGGCTTTAGTGTGTGGTTGCATGATGCTGTAGACAGAAAACCCGGATAACACAATCAGTATAATCAGTGTCAGTCCACTGGTTATACTGATGGTGCGATCATCACGGTTCTTGAAGAAATAGGTCATGGTCTGTTTTGATTCCAGGGAACTGAGATTTTTATGACGGATGGTTCTTCAGTGTGTGTTATCCCAAGGACACCAGATTACTATCGGTATACAAGTTTTATACTTGAGTTGTAATAAGGGGCTTTTTACCTTCTTATTCTCAAGATAGAGGATGCAGAAGTTCTTAGTGATGGGAGGCTGTTAATCCCTGTTTTTTTCTTGGGGGGCGGGGTAAGGATAAAGGATATTCAATGCCACACTTTTTCCGGCGGTTTCAACAATACGCACATGCTCGCGTTTAAATTGCCGTGCATGGTGCAGGCCACAGGAGTGGGCGATCATGTTGATTTCCTTGTTCACATTTTTGGCATAATTGGCGACACGGAGATATTTCTCTTCAACCACAAGACCATTCTGCAAACGGGTATCGTGGGTTGTAATGCCGGTGGGGCAAGTATTGAGATGGCAGCGCATGGCCTGAATGCAGCCCAGCGAGAACATAAAGCCGCGTGCCGTATTCACAAAATCAGCGCCCGCACAGAGCGCCCATGCCCCATCGGCTGAAGTAACCAGTTTCCCGGCAGCAACGACAAAGATGCGGTTTTTTAAACCGGATTGCAGCAATGAGTCCACCACGCGCGGCAATGCTTCCGCGATAGGTAAGCTCACATGGTCAATCAATGTTTGCGGTGCCGCGCCACTGCCCCCTTCGCCGCCATCGATGGTCAGAAAATCGGGTGCATATTCAAGGCCGCGCCGGTTGATGCGGTCACATAATTCATTAATAAAATTCCATCCGCCAATAGCCGTTTTGATGCCCACCGGCCGTCCGGTCAGTTCACGGATGTAAATAATTTTATCGAGCAGTTCATCAATATTGTTGATATCTTTATGGCGGTTCGGGCTGATGGAATCCTGATGTTCCGGGATGCCGCGTATGGCGGCAATTTCACTATGTACTTTATTTGCAGGCAGTAGCCCGCCTTTGCCGGGTTTTGCGCCTTGCGAAAGCTTTATTTCAAATGCTTTAACGACCTTGCCCAGTTCTTTGGCACGCTGGGGTGAGAAATTGCCGTTCTCATCCCGGATGCCATATTTCGCGGTACCGATTTGCATAATCAAATCACAATCGCCTTCCAGGTGATACGGAGATAGTCCGCCTTCACCGGTATTCAGCCAACAGCCCGCTTGGGCCGCTCCCAGTGATAGCGCGCGGACAGCGGGTTTCGAGATGGCACCATAGCTCATGCCGCTGATATTGATGACGGACTTGGCCTCAAAGGGATATTCGCAGTAGCCCTGGCCAATATGCAACGAAGGTGTGGGCAGTTGATCTTCTTCTTGTATCGGGAAAGCGGCATTGACAAAAATAATCGAGCCAGGCTGGCGCAAATCGTTGGTGGAGCCAAAACCGACCAGACTGCCTTTGTTTTTGGCATTTTTGTATATCCAGCCGCGCGTGGCACGGTTGAACGGCATTTCATCCCGGTCGCTGGAGAAAAAATACTGCCGGAAATATTTTCCCTGCCGTTCGAAAATATACCGTAGCCGCCCAATGACGGGATAGTTGCGCAGAACCGAATGCTTCTTTTGCGTCACATCCTGGATAAACCAGACTACGATCACGCCGACGATGACAAGACCCAGCATCGTGGCAACACTATAGATAATTAAGTCTATTGCGCTTGACATTGGGTCTCCTTAATGTATACCGGCAAGCATATACTATCCGTTCAAAGGGCGTAAGTGAATATTCGGGATGACATGGGCAATGAATGAGGATGCGGTGGAGTCAGCCCGCTATAATATAATTCCTTTCATCATTGAAAATCAGGGTAAAAAAGAATTGAAAGATTTGCGCGATGAGATTGACCATAATGTAGAGCTTGCGCTGGCAGAAGATATCGGTGCAGGCGATTTGACGGCATCACTGATTCCGGGCGAAAGAATGTTGAGCGCTGATGTGATCAGCAAGGAAGAAGCTATATTGTGCGGTATGCAATGGTTTGAAGCTTGCTTCCGGGCATTGGCGCCAGAAACAGCCATTGATTGGTTTGCCAAGGACGGTGATTTTGTTCAGGCAGGACAAAAGCTGTGCGCGATCAAAGGACAAGCACGCGCGTTGTTAACCGCAGAGCGTTCCGCACTGAATTTTCTGCAACTGTTATCCGCTGTAGCCACGCAAACCCGGCGTTATGTCGATGCCATCGCGGGTACAAAAGCGGTCATCGTGGATACCCGCAAGACACTGCCCGGACTGAGATTGGCGCAAAAATACGCCGTGACATGCGGCGGGGGCATCAATCATCGCTTCGGTTTGTATGACGGCATTCTCATTAAGGAAAATCATATCATCGCAGCAGGCGGCATCAAACCGGCTCTAAACAAAGCACAGGCCATTGCACCTCCCGGAGTTTTTATCCAGATTGAAGTGGAATCATTGCAGGAATTGCAAGAAGCACTGACAGCCGGAGCTGCCATGGTGTTGCTGGATAATTTTTCATTGGATCAACTGCGCGATGCGGTTGTGCTGACCCGTCAGCAAGCCGGTGAGCGGGTGGTGCTGGAAGCCTCCGGCAACATAACCTTGCAGATTGTGCGCCAGGTGGCTGAAACGGGTGTGGATCGGATTTCTGCGGGTAGTTTGACTAAAGATATTAAAGCAATCGATTTATCAATGCGCTTTATAGAATCAGAGTGAAAAATTTTATGAATCAAGGCATCTTCATTCAGGTAGATGTCTGGCCGGACTAACAGGCTGTTGAACTATCTGCGTTGCCGCTGCGGTGTTAAAAATAGGCTCAAAATGCTCATTTATCAGGCATAAACTGCGCTTTCTCGACTGCCTCGAATACGTTTTTCAACGGCCTGCTAACGCAGTACTCCCCGCCGTAACAACTGCCGGGCCACTTTCAAGCCCCACAGAATGGGGTGGCGGCGCAGCATGGGAGTGATTTCCACGCGGATACCGGTATGCCGTTCTATTTTCCAGGCGGCGTAATCAACGCTATTGGTAAAAGTAAGAGTCGCCTTGGCTAAGCGCAGGATCGACAGGATCCTGCCTTGCCAGCGGCGTAAGCGCCAGCGCCGCACAGCTTGCCGTTGCGTGAACGGGCTGGTCAGGCAGCGGTAGCATCCGTTTTCCTGTTTTTCCAGTATGCCGGTCAGCGCAGGGCTGGTCATTTCTGTCAGACGGGTAAACGCATTCAGATTGGCCTGCGCCAGATGACGCGCGCGTGTTTCCCGTTCGGCGCGTAGTTCGGCGGCGTAGGTGAGCATCAGGCAGCGAGTCCATATTTCTTCAACATCAAGGGTGGCTGCTTCGAGTGCAGGAACGCCGGCTTTTAAAAAGGTGACGATGGAATGCGCCAGCGCAGCATAAATACGCTGCCGGGCAAGGTCATCGCGTGCATACAGCAGCCGGGAGGGCTGCGCAAAACGCGCCCAGATATAGGAGTGAAACCAGACTTGCGCGCCCCGTTCAAAATCGGCGGTGGAAATGACCGCATATTTGGCACGCAAGGTTTTTTCCTGATGCGGCACTTCCAGGTAAAAAACATTGGGTGCCAGCCAGGCGTTGAG
>CAKKRO010000146.1:0-2599 GCA_919902625.1 Nitrosomonadaceae bacterium | reverse complement strand
TTTCCTGATGCGGCACTTCCAGGTAAAAAACATTGGGTGCCAGCCAGGCGTTGAGGATGGCCAGGTAACGCTGCGGATAAGCCTTGCGGTAGCTGTCGACGACGACGTACAAATCGACAATGCCTTCGTCCAGGCTGATGGCGGAATGCAGGCAGGAGCCATACAGCATCACGGCATCCAGTGACCCATTAAAACGCGCAACCAAGGCATCAACCAAAGGGGCAAAATCAGCAGAAACAGCTTGATTGCTTTGCGCAGCGACTTCGGCAACCAATCCGGCGGGTAACGGTTTAATGGATGCGGGCAGGGAGTCTGTCATGGTGTTGTCATTGCCTTATAACACTAGAAATATAACGGGGCCGGTCGCTGTAATGCGTAGCGGTTCGTGTGAATGAACAGAGCGGTACAATTCGCCATCCACGATATATTCATCGTCCATTTGCAAAGTTAAGGAATGGGTATTATGGCTATAGTAGCCGTCTTTTTCCTGTAAAACCTGGCCGCCGCCGGAGAGTAACGGCCATAACGAGCGCCACAAGCGCTTGCGCCGGTGATCGACCAAGGTAACATGGAGCGGCGCGGGTTCCTGTCCCCAATAAGGGCGAATGTTTAATAGCAGGCAATCCAATGCACTGACCAGTGCGAACACATAGGTGCCCTGATGTATCTGCCCGTTTTCTTCAGTCATTATCATTCTGACAGGCGCCCATTCACTTTGGCGATGACCCAGCGCCATGCCAACCAGCATGCCGACCAATGAACGGAACATAATCATACAAGTAAAAATGCCCCCGGTGATTCCCAGTTGCTTGACAGAGCTGCGCGAAAATTTCACTCCGCGGGCGACCAATCCAACGGCAAAGAACATGCCATAAATTGAATCTATTCCGGTTTGTTCGATGCGGAGTGCTGAGCGTTGTACCAGTCTGGGCGCCGCCGGTTTTGACAGATAATCCCGTAAGCGTTGCAAAGCTTGTTCCGGCTTGTCCTGGATGCCGATATCCAGTGCGGTCATATTGGTGGTGCCACCCGGTATGATCATCAGAATAGGCCAGTCAGTCAGTGGCAATGCCGTAAACAAATGACTGAGTATCGCATGCGTTGTGCCATCTCCCGCAATAATCACCAGTAAATCGATATCGGCTTGTATCAGTTGGTTGATTGCCGTTTTAAAGGTGTTTGCATCAGTGGCTTCACACACTATGATGGCGGGTATTTCATCCAATGCCTGACGGATAGCAGGCCTGCGTTTGCGTGTCTGGCCTCCCATGGGATTGAGCAGGCAGCCAACTTTGGCTGATCCGGTTTTCAGGCGGTCAATCCGTGTTTGTAGAGTCATCGGGTAGTTTCAGAGTGTTTAGTTGGATGGCGGGGTATAGGGTTTTTTGAGATGGATAGGAGCGCGTGTAAATATTCTAACAGCCAGTATTTCCCGATCCCGTGCCGGATCAATATCTTGTAACCAGGATTTCAGTATTCCTTCTTTTTGCCGTGTTTGCCAGCCAATCATCAGCCGCCATGTCAGTATCGCCGTTGAAATTAAATGCCAGGCCACGACTAGCAGCAGCCCGAAATCAGGTTGATTCGTCAACCATCCATAGCTAAGCAGAATCAGATTGGGATTGCGCCGGGCTGTAATGAGCCGGTTAAAGGAATCCAGTTTGCGCCAGATAAATAGATCAAAGGGCGCCAGCGAATATTGAAAAACCCCTTCGCACAAGCGGCCGCCGACATAACCCAAAGCCATCAGCACCATGAGTATTTCCAGGCCGGAGACCGGTGTGGCGGTGCTTGCCAGACCCACTCCCCAAGCCAAATACCATAGCGGCGGATGGATAATATCCAGGCCATGATCCAGCACATCGCCCAGGCGGCTTGAAGTCACGGTAACGCGCGCCAGTTTTCCATCCACAGTGTCCAGGAAGGTCATGAGCCATCCCATCAACAATCCGATGCCAAAGAATCCAAACCAGAATGCGGCGCCCGTTAAAATGGCTAGAACCAGACTGAGGTAAGTGACGTGATTAGGTTGCCAGCCATGGCGCACACAATAGTGTACGGACCAGAATGCCGGTAGTGGCCAAAGCCATTTGGTGACCAGATCCGTCACCCCTTTGTAAGATCCGGCGAAGAGTTCTTTTTCCAGTAAGGTACGATTAGCCTCGCTGATCGGTAGAATGTAAGGGGGATCTTTCTTTTTCAGATTTTGTTGAAAATCTATGGCTAAATCTTCCAGAGTAGAGCGAGGGATTGTCAACATTACAAATTTATAGTTCTGACTTTTATTATTGTTCAGATTCCTGAGTAATTGCGGAGCCTGGTTGCCATCGGTGCGTATGGCTGCAGGGCAATTTTCGCTACTGTATAAAGCTATTTTTTTCTGCATGCCGAGTAATGCGGTGAGTACCCGGGCATCAAATAGGAAATTGGCGTTCAGAAATAATACGGAAGCGCTGGCAGGAATCTTTTCGACATCATCGATGAGAGTGATTTGCTCGTTTGCTTTTAACATGCGCTGCAAACGCTCGCGGCCACTTAATCCCCAAATTTTTGTTTCATTTTCACCGAACAGATAAATATAGGTTGGAGTCGACATGGG
>CAKKRO010000145.1:2974-6143 GCA_919902625.1 Nitrosomonadaceae bacterium | reverse complement strand
ATAACGATTAAGCGATGCAGTGACCGCCGATGGCTGGTATTGTACCTATTTAGCGACTATTGCGTCATGAAGAACTGATCGCTATGTTTATCAATTAAAACCCAGATCAACATCAAATCAGATACCATTGCGTTCATCAAACCGAACCGATCAGATCTATTTGTGGCGAGTATTGTTCTCGCCGTTCGATAAACAGGCTGTTTCCAGGCATGCGTTTTGCCTGATGTTTGGCGATTGCTGCAATAGCCGAAATTTCATGATGTGAACCAAATATTCCCGGATTAACCAAGACTGCGCCGATAGAGAGTGTAACGAGTGAATGAAATTCGCTCTGTCCCTTGCGGTCAATCGAATAATATCCACCACGATCGCAATGGGCTGGCTTGAAAAAGTGTACGACCTCACGCGCGAAGTTCGTCAGTGCATCACGGCAACGAAGCTCCCAGTCATGACTTTGGAACAAAATGATGAAATCATCTCCACCGATATGTCCGATAAAATCCCGCGCCGGGTCGCACGCTTGCGACAGGATATGGCCGGTAGCCTGAATGATTTCATCACCCTTGCGATAGCCATAAATATCATTGAATGGCTTGAATGCATCCAGGTCACAATAGCACACACAGAAACCAACCTGGCTTTCCAGCAGACGGTCAATATGTTCGTCAATCGGCACATTCCCCGGCAACAAGGTGAGCGGATTGGCATAGCGCGCTGCGCTGATCTGCATCTGGGTAATCGCGCGCATCAGGTCGTGACCGGTGCCGATACCGAGATACTCACCCTGGCCAGTGACGATGAAACCATTCGACAAATGACGCTGCCCGGCAGCTACAACCGCATTACTCAACTCTTGCAGGCTGATGTGCTTATCCACTACCAAAGGCGATGGATCCATAAATTGCGTGCAGGATTTCTTGCCATACAGTTCCCGCCAGTAAGGTTGCGCAAAACCTTCAATCAACTTGTTGCGGGTAATAATCCCAAGCGGAATACCCTGCTTGACTACCGGGAGGGACTCCAGAGCCGGATCTTCGCTGAAGCGGCGATAGGCCTCAGTGTTATCCATTTCAGGCACGACCGGAGATACCGGAATCAGCAGCTTCATGGTAGCCAAAGTTTTCTGAATAGCTATATTTTTTCGCGGATAAACTAAGATTTCATTTTGATGCAAGCTATTGGCAGCGTCTGCCGATACGGTGGTAGCGGGAATGGCATTGGGGCGGGCAATGTAATAACCTTGCCCAAACAAGATACCCAGATCCTTGATAATCATAAACTCAGCATGGGTTTCGATGCCCTCTGCAATGATCTGGGTATTCGAGTTTTCCGCGATTTGCTGGATGGATCGCACGAACTGTAGTTTGACCGAATCCTGGTTAATGTTCTGGATGAAGTGCTGATCGACTTTGACATATTCAGGTCTGAGTTCGAACCATAGACGCAGACTGGAAAATCCTTCGCCTAGATCATCAATGGCAATTTCCAATCCCATAGAGCGATAATGCCGCACAGCCTCAAGCAACAGGGAATAGTCGTAGGTAGGTTGGTTTTCAGTTAACTCGATGACCACACGATGCGGCTCTAAGCCAATCGAGCGCATGTAGTCCAGGGTTTCTCCGTTCCTGAAGTTTGGTTCGAGCAGACACTCAGGACTTACGTTCAGGAACAGCTTGCCGATGAGTTTTAGTTGAACAAAAGCTTCCAGCGTAACTTGGCGGCACAGCCGCTCTAATTCCAGCAACAATCCAAATTGCCCAGCCGCTTTAAACAAGCTGAGTGGTGAATGCAGCGGGCTGTTGGATGGTCCGCGAATCAATCCTTCATAGGCGAAGATCTCACCTGTTGACATGGAAATAATGGGCTGGAAGTTCGGGGTTAGCTGACGCTGCTCGATAATTTTGGTGAGTTGCAAGAATATCTCGTCACGGCTGGATTCAGGTGTTGAAGCACATTCAACTGCATTATCAGGAAAAATTTTATTGACTCCGACATCCATAAAGTAACTCTGTGGAAAAATGTTTCCACAGAGTTATAGCAAAGTAATATGAAATAATTATTACGGATAAATGTCATGCAATCAGTACATACCTATAGTTGCTGAGAGGCTTAGCATGGATTGTGATCAATCGCCCTGAAATTGCGCCTTAATTTAAGGGTAATCTACAACAACTCAAGAAATGGAAATTGAATCAGACAGAAACAGTTAGTCAGTTGATATGACAGGATGATGACAAGCCTATTTGTTCGAAGGAATCCTCCCAACGACTGCCAGCAGTTAGCTGACCGGGAGGTGCGGTTTTAGGAGATAATGAAACACAGCAAACATAGAACCCAATTCAACACGCCCACGATCTCCCGGATCGTTGTGACACTTCCAACCAAAGAAGCGCTTGGGTTAAGCGGTTTATCTACACAGATTGGGAGGATCGTAGATAATTATCAGGAAAACCAGAATCCTAAAAGATTTCTTGGATATATCATTAAGCAAAGATTAAATTACAACTTGCTTATTAATATTCGTATATCTCGCTGTTATGAACTTGTCGGTTTTTTCTATGCAACATGTTTCCTTGAAAATATTGCATCTGGTTTTTTGGCCTGCTACAGATAATGCTCAGCAGGAGATAGCCAAAATAGAGGTGAAATCCAAGATTGATCTCTGAAAAAAACCAATCTATCTCGGACTCAGAAAATACAATGCTGTAGGCAATGCTTAATAAGACGAGGCTGACATACACTGCTGCGATGATAAAAATATTGATGGTTTTCATGAGCAAAACTCCTTAAGAAAGTTTTTGTTTACTACTTTGTATGATGAAATCTATCGTTAGATCTAATCGCTTGTTCTGGTAATGACCATGGTCTTGTCATTACCCGTTCCAGAATGCTGAACATTGACAAACAAAGTGTGTGGATCCTTGCCAAAATAGATGCCGGTGCCTTCCGCTGGCTTGTCTTTCAGGGAAGCAAACAGATACACGCCGTCACTGTAACCATCTCCATCCTCATCGGGTAAAGCAACCCAGATATCGCTGTTATCGTTGTCCTCAACAATCCACAACTTGCCATCATGGCCTTTTGCCAGATTATCGGGGCTCTTGAAGCCGGTCACACCGGCAGTAGTGCTGGTAGGTTTGACTTCAAACGGGACATTAACCCCTGGCTG
>CAKKRO010000145.1:0-2874 GCA_919902625.1 Nitrosomonadaceae bacterium | reverse complement strand
TCAGTCCAGTCGACAGAGTCAGGATAAATATCCAGATTATTCTCATCCGAGACAATATGTTGTGTGAAACCTTCTGGAATCACCCAAGGTTCACTGTTGAGGATAAGCGGATCAGTCGTGGTTTGCTGATACGCAGATGCAGCGATAGGATTGAACTTCATGGGACCGTTAACAAGTATCGCATCAGCATAAGCCATTGTTGTTAAAGCGGCACAAACTGATAATGCTAGAATTGATTTCTTCATGAATTTTCTCCATAAGAATTAAGTTGCACTAGATAAATACTAAGACGATTAGCTGATTAAATTGCATTCGTCTCTGCAACTATAGAGCGCCAACATGAAGCACTAATGTCATCAAAATGAATTTTTGATGAATAATTTATGTCAACGATTTCAGACCCATCTCTGAATATTGTCATGACAACTAAAACCAGATGCTCATTCCTACTCATGGGCACCTTAAAAAGTCAGGCTTATGAGCTATCTTTTTATAACTCAAATACTAGAAGTCATCTGAATTCTCAAACGCCAAGATACCTGCCGCGTTCCCCAAGTATTGAGAGAATTCGTAGAAACTCGCTCCGAATAGTGGCTGGTGAACGTTTTAAGTACCCGGCTAGAATTTTAGTGCTCGTTGTTTGCAAAACAAGACTTGCTTCCAGTAGCTCACGCAGGGCAGGAGTCATTTCATTCTTGATATTTAAATCATCTATAAGGCACGATATGTGCATCTTTGCACGTCTAAGTTGACCGATTCCTCGAACCTTATGCCTAGTTTCCTCAGTTCCCAAGTCAATGCTATCCTGAATTTTCCGGCTCTTTACTGAAATCTCTGATGTAACAGGAATATCAGCATATGATTCATTCTTATCTAAAGAAACAAACGGATATCTTAATTTCATAATAAATTTCTCAAAATTTAGATTCTTTTAAGCAAAGACCTCTATGTCACTGATTCTATCCCTTCACTGAAATCAGCTTAGTTGCAACTATAATTTAGGGATATTACATTTTCATTAAGATAGATTTAATTTCTCCAAATCAGCTTGATTATCACGATTCTGAGGCGCATAGCGGGACTATGCAGTGAAGAACCACTGTGAATTGTTTTGGTTCAATAAACCGGATACCTTGTTGAGAGTTAAACTATTAACTGCGAGGTGCAGGAATGAAAGAAACAGGAAAACGAAGGCTCTATCCAGAGCAATTTAAGAAGGAAGCGGTATCATTGATTACAGAACACGGCTATTCGATTATGCAAGCTGCTTAGGTGATTGATACGAGCGCGAAGAATTTACAGCGCTGGGTCACAAGCAGCAATCGCAGGAAAGAAATAGAGAGCGTTTGAACGCTGATGAACGAGTGGAACTACAACATCTCAGACGGGGAGTAAAAGCGCTGCGCATGGAGAAAGAAGTTCTAAAAAAGGCCAGCGGCATCGAAGCGCAGGAAATGAAGTGAAATATGGTTTCATTCAGGTTCGGAAAAGTCATTTAAAACAAAGGGCTGATCTTATAGATCAGCCCTTTGTTTTAAATGGTAGCGAATCCCAGATTCGAACTGGGGACCAACGGATTATGATTCCGCTGCTCTAACCACTGAGCTAATTCGCCACGCGCATAGGCACAAGAGGCAGCATTTTGCCTTTGAGGGGGTGGCTTGTCAAGATCAAAAATGTGAATTGACAAGGGTTTATGCGTGTTTTCATGGGATTGGGATGTGTTCGTTTGCACTTTTAACAGGTGATTTGTGATTAAAAGTTGTCTAGCAAAAATGAAAAATCACCGGATGAATCGAATGATGGATAAAACTTTGCGTTCTCAGTGGATGCAGTTTGTATTACCCGTCCGATACAAAGCAACTGTATAATCAGTCCTATGAAATTCGATATGATAGTGATTGGCGGCGGACTCGTAGGTGCAAGCCTGATGGTTGCGCTGAAGGATAGCGGCTTGAAAATAGCGCTGATAGAGCCGCATGCATCCATGCCATTGCCGGGAGATGCGAGTTGGGATAGCCGGGTGTATGCGATCAGTCCTGGCAGTGCGGCTTTCTTGCAAGGACTGGGGGTGTGGCAACTGATGGAGTCTGTTCGTGTGGCTCCGGTCTACGAGATGGCGGTATTTGGCGATGATAATAGCGCGCATATTCATTTTAGCGCGTATGAGCTTGGTTTGCCGGAGCTGGCATTTATTGCTGAGAATCGTCAATTGCAGACAGCCGTCTGGGAAGTGTTGAAATCCCCGAATGAGAATATACGGATATTTTGCCCGGCGAAATGTACTGCGATTGTCTGGCAGGAGTCTTGTGTCGAAGTGCAGTTGGAGGATGGTAGTCAACTTCAGGCTTCATTGGTGGTGGGCGCGGATGGGGTGAATTCCTGGGTGCGTAAACAGGCTGAAATCGATGTGTCACGTCATGCGTATCACCAGATTGGCTTGGTGGCAAATTTCAGTGCGGAACTATCACACCGGAATATTGCCCATCAATGGTTCAGGCGGGATGGTGTGCTGGCATTGCTGCCATTGCCGGACAAGCGGGTGTCCATGGTGTGGTCTACCAGCGAAGGGCAGGCAGATGAGCTGCGTAACTTACCTGCGGAGGAGCTATGCCAGCGAGTGGAAGAAGCGTCCTCCCATACCCTGGGCGCATTGCAATTGATCACGCCGCCCGTGGGTTTTCCTTTAAATTTTGTGCATGTGGAAAAATTGGTTAAGCCACGTTTGGTGCTGATCGGCGATGCAGCCCATGGCATTCACCCGCTTGCCGGCCAGGGTGTCAATCTGGGGCTGCGGGATACACGGGAGCTTGCGGCGGTCATCAATAAGCGGGGGATGCAGACAGATTGTGGTGATTTTATGTTGTTGCGGCG
>CAKKRO010000144.1 GCA_919902625.1 Nitrosomonadaceae bacterium | reverse complement strand
TCACCCCTACGGCAGTTTTCAAGACTGCTGCCTTAAACCGCTCGGCCACACCTCCTTTGCACTTGCAGGCTGAATCATACCTTTTAGAGCACTTTTTGGCTAGTGATCGCCAGCCTAAACGAATCATGCACAAGCACATAATAGGCGATCTATTCTAACTTTATCTAAACAAGTCATTTAAAAAAATCAAAAAAACTTCTATTCTTAAGTTTTGCAACTTGTTCTTTCAATTCTTTAATTTCCTCTTCTGCACGAATTTTCGGGGTGACATCATATTGAACACCCAGGAAATAAAGCAAATTTCCATTAGAATCAAAAAGTGGAGATATAAGTAAATGATTATAAAATAACTCACCATTTTTGCGATAATTACGTAGCGTTACTTCAACAGATTCTTTATTCCTTATCGCTTCCCGTAACCGATTAACTCCTGTCTGATCGTGTTCATTTCCCTGTAAAAAGCGACAATTCTTACCAACCGTTTCTGCTAACGTATAACCGGTTATTGTCTCAAAAGCTTTATTAACATATACCAATGGCATATCTTCCTGATCAGGATCAGCCAATGTTACTCCATTCACGCATGAATCAAGAATCTTGGACAATACTTGTGGAATTAATCCAGGGTCTTTCTCAACGATAAAATCCATGATTTTCTCTCCGGGTTAATCAGCTGCTAGTTAAATAAATACGCAACATTTGCTTGTGACTGGTTACTTAAAATCAGCCTGTTCTGCTTCAATTAATTTCTTGATATTTTTTACTGTCCTTTCGGTTCCATCCTGAACAGCAATTCGCACAAGCTTCTCAAATGGCCTCACATGTAAATCCAGACTTAATAATTCAAAGATAAAAGTTAACCGGCTATCAGAAGAATTAACCGACTCAATCACGTAGTCGCATCGATACGGATTAGAAACGCCTTCAAAGCAAATACGAGCCCCTGAATCAAAAATTTTAACTTTAAATGTCGATTCGGAGCGATTCCCTTGATCAATACGGACCTGACGGCATAAAGTGCCCTGCTTGATAGGACCATCGGTGAGTTTCTCCAATTCTTTTACTTCCGGAGACCACCTGGGATAGTTATCAAGTAATTCGTTCCCAATAAAGTTAAAAAGCTCATCGCTAGAACTCTGAATAACTCCGCTAGCCTTACCAACAACAGGGTTATCTTTAAACAAACCAAGCATAATCAATGCCTCCTGCGTAATGCTTGCTAAACCAGATAAGTATCAATTCCTACCAATAATAAATCATATTGCACTTCAACTAATTCTTTAATAGCTAATGCTGAAATACCGGTAACCAGATTGCTTTCCAAGCCCAACCATCCAACAGCATCCGCAGATCCAAGGCTGACTACATAACCTAATTCATGATGGAGGTATGGCTCAAGCAATCCGGGAAAGCCTGCATGCCGCAATATATTACGTGCTGATAATTTACCTTTACGAACAGCAGATTGTGCTGTGAGTGTATTAGAGCCTATCGATTGATAATACGAACAGTCACCAGCTGTAAAAATATTCTGTAAAGGTTTTTGATCAACTACAACTTGTCCAAAGGCATTGGCAGTAAAAATGCCTTGTTGCTTCTTGCCCAAAAACAATATTGAAATACTGGAGGGCAGTTCAAATTGTTTTCTCGTTTGTTTCTCTGTTAACAAAACTGTGCCGGACTGTTGCCCACGGTAATAGGTACCGGGATAAAAAGCAATGTCCATGTCATGCATGCGAGATTGCGCATAGGCGCCGAACCCACTCGGAAATTGCTCAAGCACATGTTCACCCGAATGGATCAAACGCAATTCAGCTTTGCTTTTTATACGATTGAGAAATTGTTTTATTTCAAATAAAAACTGTATACCTGTTGCTCCTCCACCAATCACAGAAACAGATTGTTCAGATTGGTTATTTTTGTTTAGCCATTTTGTTAATAATTCAGAACCGGCTGAAATCGTGAAATCCTGCAAACTCAGCACATTTTCTATTGAATCCATTGTCCTGCTTTCACAACCGGAAGCAATTAATAGATAATCAAAATTCAAGACTTCTTCATCTACGACCAATAATTTTTCAGCCTGATATTCTTGAAGCTTGTCTTGATCAAAATTTACTGATGCTGATATGTGCCGACACCCGTAGCGATTCTCTATATCGGCAAATGGAACCAGCAAATCCGTCAACGGATACCGGAATGTCTCATGTAAATGAGTAATTTTTATATGCTGTTCTTTAGGGTCGACAAGAGTAATGTCAGTATCGGGTGCATATCTCAAAAGCGTCGTTAATGCGGCAATGCCAGCATAACCTCCACCGACAATCACTACTTTCAATTTTTTGTGTTTCGGTATATAAAACGGCAAAAAAGCCACAACATCTCCTTACTTGATATGCATGCAAAATATCAATTTCTTCTATATAGCTACCTAAAATGGATTTTTACAAACAATGCTTCCAAACTTCACCTGTTCATAGGATCAATACAGTTCGTTATATGACAGCCTAGCATAAATACTATTCTATATAACTTTAGTTTAGAATCTGCCGATACTTTCAATCGGGTAATTAATAAGGTATCTGCTCTGCTTGCCAGTTTTCTTTGGCCCATTGCCAGAAAGAAGAAATATTACCTTCCGTGATTTCTACGGGCGGTTTCTGACCCAAAAAATGTAATGCACTGACTAATTGCATGAGTGCATTGGATAAATCGATGGGAGCAGCATTGGTTTGTTTACTGAGCTTCTCACCCAGCGCATTGGTTACAACGGGTAAATGGAAATATCTGGGTGTGGGGTAACCCAGCAATTGCTGTAAGAAAATCTGGCGTGGCGTGGAATCCAGCAAATCAGCACCACGTACAACATGCGATATATTTTGCTCGGCATCGTCTACGACCACTGCTAACTGATAGGCATAAATACCATCGGCCCGGCGCAAGACAAAATCACCCACATCCCTGCTAAGCCTCTGAGAACAAATTCCCCTTAAAATATCATCAAACTCAATCAGATCATTATGAGTCTGAATGCGAAGTGCGTGTGCTTTCTTTATGGGAGAAGGACTTCCACGGCAAGTTCCAGGATATATCGGGCCGCTCAACCCCATCATACTCGAATCAGCAATTTCTTTTCGTGAACAGACACAAGGGTAAATTAAATCTTGTTTACTCAAAATATCCAATGCATCCTGATAAATTTTAGTGCGCTGATGTTGATAGATGATATCTTCGTCCCACTCCATACCTAATTTCTCCAACGTATATAAAATTTCACTGGTTGCGCCAGGCGCTTCCCGCTGTGAATCAAGATCTTCAATTCTGACGAGCCATCTGCCGTTATGAGATTTCGCATCAAGATAACTGCCTATAGCCGCAACTAATGAACCAAAATGCAATGGTCCTGTGGGTGATGGCGCAAATCGGCCGCGGTAACTTGAATCAATGGATTGAGTACTTTTCACAAGAAATTAAGCACCTGATATACAAAAATAATCTGCGAATAACAACACATTCCTTTTCTTAACGAAGTAAAGAAATAGATAATGACCGCCTATACGGCCTGATCTAATAGACTATAATTCTAAAAGAATCCAAATTGGATTTGTCGTTTCAGTTAAGAATAATCAGAAAAATTTTAGAGCTATCTATGCATATCCATATACTTGGAATTTGTGGCACGTTCATGGGCGGAATCGCGGCTATCGCGCGTGAATCCGGACACAAAGTTACCGGCTGTGATCAGGATGTTTATCCCCCGATGAGTACGCAACTTGAATCCCAAGGCATTAAATTAATATCCGGTTACGCGCCTGAGCAAACCCGGCTTCAACCGGATATATTTGTAATCGGCAATGTCATAACGCGCGGCAATCCATTGATGGAGGAAATCCTTAATCAAAATTTACCCTATATCTCAGGCCCGCAATGGTTATCAGAAAATATTCTGAGAAATCGTTGGGTGCTTGCAGTATCCGGTACGCATGGGAAAACCACAACCAGTTCAATGTTAACCTGGATATTAGACTATGCGGATTTAAATCCAGGGTTCTTGATTGGCGGAATACCTGAGAATTTTGGCATATCCGCCAGAATTGGAAACATACCATCGCTTGCCGGCGGCATCAATTCGGATCGTAATGAGATTTCGCCTTTTTTTGTTATTGAGGCTGATGAATATGACACTGCCTTCTTTGATAAACGTTCTAAATTTGTTCATTATCGCCCCAAAACAGCAATCCTGAATAACCTTGAATTTGATCATGCCGATATCTTTGCAGATCTTTCCGCCATTGAACGTCAATTTCATCATTTTGTGCGAATTATTCCTAATAACGGTCTGATTATCTCCAATGGAAAAGATGAAAATCTAAAACATGTTCTGAAACAGGGCTGCTGGACACCTATGGAGGAATTTGGAGTGGACACTGGTTGGCATTCAGAGCTGCAAACAAATAACGATATGGCTATATATTTTAATAAAGAATATCAAGGCTGTTTGCATTGGGATTTATTAGGTGAGCATAATCGTATGAATGCATTGGCTGCACTGATTGCTGCGCGGCATGTTGGAATACCGGTCAAAACTGGCATTGAAGCATTAGTGCAATTCAAGAATGTTAAGCGGCGCATGGAAAAACGCGGCACTGTAAATGGCATTACCGTATATGATGATTTTGCACATCACCCTACAGCCATTCAAACAACATTAGGTGGACTACGGACACACGTAGGCGAAGAAAGAATCATTGCGGTCTTAGAACCGCGCTCGAACACCATGAAAATGGGTGTATGGAAAAATAACCTTGCGCAAAGCCTGCTAGAGGCTGATCAAGTTTTTTGCTTTACCCGTGATGCACAGTGGGCACAAGCTGCTTTGGATACTTTAGGTACAAAAGCTTGTTGTTATGATGACTTAAGTCAATTAGTAAAAAGCATTGCAACATTCACACAGTCTGGTGATCATATTTTAATTATGAGCAATGGCGGCTTTGGCGGCATTCATGAGAAAATTCTATCAGCGGTATAAAATTCTCTTTTACTTGCAAATTCAGATGAATAGCTTGATGTAAAGCCTCTTAATCACCTTCAAACTCACATAACGCAAATACCTTACACCCCAGTTTTTCCAAACGAGCTCTACCCCCTACATCCGGCAAATCAATGACAAAACAGCATTCCACTACTTCACCTCCCATATCCTGTATAAGCTTCACCGCTGCCTCTGCAGTTCCACCCGTTGCAATCAGGTCATCAATGAGAAGCACTTGATCACCCGGTTGAATCGCATCCACATGAATCTCAATACGATCACTGCCATATTCCAATTGATAATCCCGCCCTATTGTTTCTGCCGGCAGTTTATTCTGTTTGCGAATGGGCACAAAGCCCTTGCCTAATTGATAGGCTACAGGTGCTCCAATGATAAAACCGCGCGACTCAATACCGATGACTTTATTAATTTCAGTGTCTTGATATCGTTTGGCAATTTCCTGAATGGTCGTACGTAACCCAATAGGATCTTTCAATAATGTCGTAATATCCCGAAACATAATCCCGTGATGGGGATAATGTGGAATGGTACGAATATGAGATTTAATAGACATAAAATTGAGCTTATTAATATTAGGAGAAAATATTAGAAAACCAGTGATCAAAAATAAGAAAGCCCCAACCCGCAGGTTGAGGCTTTCTGAACACAACTTCAATAGTTACACTAAATCAAATTTTAGTGATCCATTGCAGCTTTTGCATCAAAGCTTGCTGGAGCTTTAACTTGGGTCATGAGATTATCATCCCATTTGCCTTCAACATTCATATGAAGCGCAGCACCCAGCAATACAGCTTCAATCAGGTTATGACTAAGGTATACATATAAACCTGGTTGTTTGAATTCATAGGCTGCAGCAACTGCGGAACCGGCTGGAACAAACCAAGTTTCCTGGCTGGTCAGAGGTGTATCGCCGAATGAACCGCCTACCCAGTACAGATCACCATGACCGCCAATCAGGTGCGGATAAGAGGCACGGTTAGCTTGAGAGTGGATAAACAGCACTTTCTCGCCAACATTAGCTTTCAGTGCATTGTCGCCGGTGATCGCGCCAACAGCACCATTGAAAACTACGTGGGTTGGGATAAGTCCTTTAGCCACTTCCAGCATGTCGGCCATACCTTCAGCTGGTGATCCGTAGGTTTTGAATTTTCCGCTGGCATCTTTTGGCAGATAGAAATCTTGTTCACCGATGTAGTATGCACGGTCATATTTATATGGCTTGCCTTTGGCATCTTTCAGACCATCACGTGGCAATACCATAACGGCACCGCTCATACCGGAAATAACGTGGAATGGAATCATAGTTCCACCCGGTGCGCAGTGATAAACGAATACACCTGGTTTAACTGCTTTCCAGCGTAATACAACTTCTTCACCAGGTTGTACCAGTGTTAAACCAGCACCACCCAATGCACCGGTTGCTGCATGAAAGTCTACGTTATGTGCCAGTGTACTGGTTTTTGGATTGGATAATGTCAATTCAACATAATCGCCTTCATGTACTACGATGAGTGGACCAGGAATACTGCCATTAAATGTTAGGCCCCAAACTTTTGCGCCAGGAGCGACTTCCATCAGTTTTTCTGTGGTTTCCATGCGAACTTCAACAATTTTAGGTCCACCTTTAGCAACCTGATCGTGTACAGGTACATTTGGTGGAGCCACTAATTCTTGTTTGACACGTGGCAATTTAGAAATGTCTTGAGCCACTGCTACCTGTGTAGCGCCAAAACAGAGCAATCCTAATCCAACTACTGCGTGAACAGCTTTAATCATATCTCCCTCCATAAATGATGAACTATGCGCTTATTTTTATGCGCCATTCTAATCTGCCGCGTAACCATTAAGATTACATCAACACCTGCCCTTTTTCTAAAGAGCAAAGGGCGGAACGGGGACTATACACTTTCTGGCTAAAACTGTCCATTTTTAGTCGACTGCAACGATAAATCCTTGCTTCATGAAGCCCCCATTCAACAAAAATAAAATTCAATTACTTAGCTTAGTTAAGCTCACCTAGTCATGTTAAATATAAAGATCTTACAACTGGTTAACCTTGCATCAGCTTAATTTCAGCGGCGGCTAGATTACCCTGTGTGCCTCTGAGCACAACAACGTCACCCATCTCTAAACGTGTTTCACTGGCGGGTAATAGTCCGCGAATATTACGTCTTCTCACTGCAGTAACCTCAACTGACAAACTGGCCAGATCAATATCTCCCAACGTCTTGTTGATGGCCGCCGCGCCAGGATTGATTGTAATAGTCAGCAAACGGGGAAACAACTTCTCACTGTCATCTTCTGCTTCGTCAGTATCCCCATAATAAAATCCACGAAATAAGCTATAGCGTTGTTCACGAGTTTCTCTGATACGCCGGATAATGCGGCCTGTTGATATGTCAACAAACATCAGCGCATGTGATGCCAACATTAAACTCCCTTCCATGATTTCCGCCACAACTTCCGTTGCCCCCGCTTCTTTCAGCAGATCAATATCCGAATCATCACGCGTCCGAACGACAACCGATAACTCTGGGCGTAACTCCCGGACATGACCTAGAATTTTTAATGCAGAAACTGTATCGGCATAACTGATTACCAGCACTTTGGCGCGCATCAAACCTGCAGCAATCAGAACCTCGCGGCGCGCCGCATCTCCATACACAACGGATTCTCCGGCGTTGGTCGCTTCTTGAATACGTCGTGGATCAAGATCCAAAGCTATGAACGGCACAGATTCCTGTTCCAGTAGACGCGACATATTCTGACCACTTCGTCCATAACCACATATAATCACATGATTTTGTGCCACCATAGTCTGGGCGGCAATCGATGTTATCTGCATGGCACGGTACATCCACTCCGAACTGTAAAAACGCTGAACCATCTGCCCGTTATACTCAATAATGAAAGGCGCAATAAACATGGATAACACCATTGCAGCCAGTACTGGTTGAAGAACTGAGTTTTCTACTAATCCAATTGCACCAGCCTGCGCTAACAAAACAAACCCAAATTCACCCCCTTGCGCCAAATTCATACCCGTTCTGACCGCCACACTGGAATCCGTTCCAAATAAACGTGACAATCCGGCAATTAACACTATTTTCAATAGAATGAGCGCGGCCAGAATCACAAACACCCAGAAGAAATTTTCAATGACTACTTGCATGTCCAATAACATACCAATCGTCACAAAAAACAAACCCAGCAAAATATCGCGAAAAGGCTTGATATCATCCTCGACCTGATAGCGATATTCCGTTTCCGAAATCAACATCCCTGCAAGAAATGCTCCTAACGCCAGTGACAAACCAGCCAATTCTGTTAACCATGCAAGGCCCAAAGTAATCAATAGTACGTTCAGCACAAATAGTTCCGATGATTTCTGACGAGCAACCAAATGAAACCAAGGACGCATTAACTTCTGTCCAAAAAGCAGAATGAATGCCAGCACAGCAATCACCTTCATGATGGCTATCGCAAGCATCAGACTGAAATCGTTTGTATCACTATCGATCTCGGTTGCAAGTGCAGGAACAATAATCAATAACGGAATAACCGCAAGATCCTGAAAAAGCAACACGCCTATGACTTGCCTGCCATGCGTGGAATTAAGCTCCGCCCTTTCTGCCAGCATTTTGATCACGATGGCTGTCGAAGACATTGCTAAGGCGCCTCCTAAGACAAACCCGACACGCCAATCCAATCCAAGTACCCAGGTCACAGCCATAACCAATATAATGCTGATGACTACCTGTGTTGTGCCAAAACCAAACACAATACGCTTCATGGTAACCAGTTTAGGCAAGCTGAATTCAAGACCGATACTAAACATCAAAAACACCACTCCGAATTCTGCCAAATGACGGGTTTCATCGGTTTCAGGTATCCAACCCAAAGCATGTGGCCCAATGATGACGCCTGCAAGCAAATAACCCAGCATAGGCGGCAGACGCAGCAAACGAAACACAACCACTGCCAATACTGCGATGGCTAACAAAATAAGAACAGGTTGTAGCGGATCAGTCATGAATAGTGAAATAGCCGATAGAAATAGATAAACCATACGATACTTCAGGATTGGACTGACCACAATCTATTCAATACATGATGCTATAATGGCTCTGATCTAATACTTCATACAGAAATGCCGGTACCTCATCTTTCTACTGCCCTGCGCGGCCCTATCCTTGATCTTGAGAGTCGTATCATTAACGCTATGCCAACCATTGAACACTGGTTAAGAGGCAAGTGGCGCGAACATACTATCCCTTTTTATTGCTCGGTCGACTTGCGCAACAGTGGCTTCAAATTGGCGCCTGTTGATACCAATTTGTTTCCAGGCGGCTTTAATAATCTTAATCCAGAGTTCATTCCCCTATGCGTACAGGCGATGATGAGCGCCATTGAGAAGATATGCCCGGATGCACACAGTTTGCTGCTGATACCAGAAAATCACACGCGCAATACTTTCTATTTGCAGAACATCGTAACACTGCAAAATATCATGCAACACGCAGGATTAAATGTGCGTATCGGCACATTGTTACCTGACATTACAACAGCCACCAGAATTGATCTTCCAGATGGCCAAATCATCACACTGGAACCCATCGTACGCAAAAATAACAAATTAAGCGTTAGCAATTTTGACCCGTGTGCAGTACTTCTTAACAATGATCTATCAACGGGTGTTCCAGAAATCCTGAAAAACCTGGATCAAATCATTATTCCGCCTTTACATGCGGGATGGGCAACACGACGGAAATCCAAACACTTTGCCGCCTATGATCAAATCGCACAAGAATTTGCTGATCTGATTGGAATTGATCCTTGGTTAATCAATCCACGGTTTACTTCGTGCGGAAAAATCAATTTTCGTGAAAAACAGGGGGAAGACTGTGTAGCCAGCGCCAGTAATAAAATTCTCTCCGCTATTAAGGAAAAATATAAACAATATGACGTCAAGGAAGATCCTTTCGTCATCGTAAAAGCTGATTCAGGAACCTATGGCATGGGCATTATGACGGTTAAGGATGGCGCCGATGTTTATAAACTCAATCGCAAGCAGCGCAATAAAATGGCTGTTGTCAAAGAAGGATTAGCGGTCTCAAATGTTCTGGTGCAGGAAGGTGTTTACACGTTTGAAACCATTAATCAGGCCGTTGCCGAACCGGTCATTTATATGATTGATCATTATGTCGTCGGTGGATTTTATCGAGTACATACCGGGCGGGGAGTCGACGAGAACCTGAACGCCCCCGGTATGCATTTTGTACCATTAGCTTTTGAATCGACCTGTTTATTACCAAACTGCACTGCACAACCGGATTTCATTCCCAATCGGTTCTATGCCTATGGCGTTGTTGCACGTCTCGCTTTGCTGGCCGCCGCGCTGGAGTTAGAACAAACCAGTTTGGAAATTCCAGCTGCTCTTCCTGCTTAAAGCCGAAATGAAACTCGCTTTTATCATTGATCAACTGGATTCCATCAAAACCAGCAAAGATTCAAGCTTTGCGATGATATGCGAGGCAGCTACCAGAAATCATCAGATTCATGTGCTCTATCAACATGACATTGCATTGATCAATAACATAGTTATGGGTTTCTCACGCTCCCTGACTTTAACAGATTCTATTCATCAGGACGGTCATTGGTATAAAACGAGCGATACTTTAGCCACACCCCTATATGAATTTGATGCAATACTCATGCGCAAAGATCCCCCCTTTGATCTGGAATATGTTTACAGCACCTATTTACTGGAACTGGCTGAAACACAAGGGGCATTGGTAATCAACAGTCCGCGCGGTATCCGCGATCACAACGAAAAGCTGGCCATTACAAAATTTCCGCAATTTATTGCACCCACTCTGGTAACCAGTCAAACGCATTTAATCCGGGAATTCCTCAGTAATCATCAGGATATCATTTTAAAACCATTGGATGGCATGGGTGGTGCCAGCGTGTTTCGCGTACACAGTGCAGACCATAATATCAGCGTTATTCTCGAAACACTGACCCACTACGGAACGCGAACGATCATGGCGCAACGCTATATTCCTGAAATTATCCAGGGAGATAAACGCATACTCCTCATTGCCGGCAAAGCTGTACCTTATGCTTTGGCACGTATTCCTCAAGCGGGCGAAACACGCGGCAATCTGGCTGCAGGGGGTATAGGAAAAATACAGCCGTTATCAGAACGCGACAAACAGATCGCGCAATGCCTTGGACCTGAATTAGTCAATCAAGGTTTAATGTTGGTAGGATTGGATGTGATTGGAGATTATCTGACAGAAATTAATGTCACCAGTCCAACAGGTATGCAGGAAATCACCCGGCTGGCTGGATTTGATGTGGCAGGAATGATGCTGGATGCAATAGAAGAAAGTATGAACCTGAAAAATTCAGGAACGGTATAACTTGTTAAGGATTGGATACTGACAAACCGTGACTTTTCCCAATAAATATGCAACTCAGCGCTATTTATCAGGATCAGCACACGGTTCTTTGATTATCTTAGTGCACTGTCACTGCTTCTTTTTGCTCGCATGTCAGATTGGCACAATAAGTTTCATGAATACCATCCAGGAAACCCCACAAGGCGTCACAGGCTTCTTGGGTAGCAGCCAGCACTTCGGCTTGCTTTTCTGCGGTATCAGCAAAACGCTCAATCAGTGACCATTCAGCTTGTGAGTGATAGACATCGGCTTTCTGGTGTACCGTGAAGAACTCATAATCTTCAGGATTTTTCATGCCATAGAACTTGGCCAGACCATCTATTTTTACTGCCGCAATATCAGGCACTTGGGATTCAAATGCGTGCAATGCAGCAAGTCCCGCATAAAAAGGGCGATTTAAACAAATATCCCGGAATGTGGAAACCAGTTTCTCCGTATTGGGCAATGCAGCTGCATTAGCCAGACTCTTATCATTTGCTCCCAAAGCAAAAGCAAAATTTTTCCATAGTGCCGGATGATTTTTCTCACCATGCTCTTCATCAATCAGATTTTTCAATACTTCTTGCCGTGCACTGATATCACCGCTATTCGTTTCTGAATGAATATGCGGCGTATTAAAGTGTACAGCGCTTAAATAGGTTGGTTCAGCCAGTACGTTATAAAAATACTGCTCTGCGTAATGCCGCAATTGCTCTTTGGTCAGCTTACCTTCCGTCCAGGCAACATAAAAGGGATGTTTGAGCAGGTGCTTCTCACCGATAATGGCGCTGATTTTTTGCTTGAGTAGGGTATTGGTTGTCATGATTACTCCTTTTAAACCGTGATGGATAAAGATGCTGCATATCATCGCTAAATAACATCAGCAAGTCAAATTTAGCTGGCCTGGACTGCGCTCAGATGATTGGATAAATACCGGCTTGCCGCAACCATATTGCGCAATGCCGGCTTAACCTCTTCCCAGTTACGCGTTTTCAGCCCGCAATCCGGATTCACCCACAAACGCTCAGCGGGTATACGTTGCGCAGCTTTCTCCATTAAATCAACAATTGAATCGACGGAGGGGATATTGGGTGAATGGATATCATACACGCCCGGGCCAATCTCATTCGGATAATGAAACTGATCAAATGCGTCCAGCAGTTCCATATCCGACCGGGAAGTCTCGATCGTAATCACATCAGCATCCATCTGAGCAATGGCTTCCATAATGTCGTT
>CAKKRO010000143.1:7022-17930 GCA_919902625.1 Nitrosomonadaceae bacterium | reverse complement strand
CCAGTTCCATCCGATAATTTACGCTGCATCAATACCTTGTCTTGATTTGCATTCGCCTACTTTGATAATTTTCATCGTATTGGTACCGCCTGTTTTACCCACCGGCTCACCGATCGTCATCACCATGATATCACCATTGCGCACGACACCACGCTTGAGTAATTCATCTTCAGCAAGATTGAGAATAATTTCGGGATCATTGATCCCTTCCCCGAACTCCACCGGATAGACCCCTCTAAACAGAGTGACCTTTCTCCGGGTTCCTTCATTGGGGCTCAGCGCAAAAATAGGCACTTTGGAACTTCTCCGTGACATCAGCAGCGCAGTCACACCGCTTTGAGTCAATGCTGCAATCGCACGAATCTGCAAACCGCTGGCCGTAAACATGGTGGCGCGAGCGATGGCTTCTTCAATGGTGGTCGGATTAATCGCAGGCATCCGCCTGTCATGACTCACCAAATACTCTTTTTCCGCTTCCAGGCAAACTCTCGCCATGGCCTCTACTGATTCAACCGGATATTCCCCTGCCGCAGATTCCGCAGACAGCATGACAGCATCGGTGCCGTCCAGTACCGCATTGGCCACATCGGATACTTCAGCACGCGTTGGAATCGGATTGGTGATCATGGATTCCATCATTTGTGTTGCGGTAACAACCAGCTTATTATTCGCTCGTGCTGAGCGGATCATCCTTTTTTGCAAGGCCGGGACAGCCGCATCCCCCACTTCAACCGCCAGATCACCGCGTGCCACCATAATAGCATCCGATGCTTCCAAGATATCATCCAGTGCAAGGATAGCCTCCGAACGCTCAATCTTTGCCATGATCAGGCTTTTACCACTTGCTTCGAGCATCAATTCACGCGCCTGCCGGATATCATCACCCGAACGCACGAAAGATACGGCCAGATAGTCTGCATTAAATGCCGCCGCCGTCTTGATGTCTTCCAGATCCTTGCTCGTCAGCGCAGGTGCGCCCAGTCCACCGCCTTTACGATTGATACCTTTATTATTGGATAACACACCGCCTTGTTCAACCACACAAAATACCTGATGACCTCGGACTGCGGACACACCCAGGACTATGCGGCCATCATCCAGCATCAGCGTAGCGCCTGTCTCCAAATCATTAGGCAGTTCTTTATAATCCAGTCCCACCCTTTCTTGATTGCCCAGTTCACAGTGAGAATCCAGAACAAACTTATCGCCCACTTCAAGTCTGATCTTACCGTGTTCAAACTTGCCAATACGGATCTTCGGGCCTTGCAAATCCGCCAAAACACCCACCGTAAGACCTGCTGCCCGCGCCAGTGAACGCGTCAATTCGGCATACTCGATATGTTGTTCGCGCGTACCGTGTGAAAAGTTAATCCGAACAACATCCACTCCGGCCTGAATCATGCGCTCCAGTACTTTTGGATTGCCACAGGCCGGGCCAAGGGTCGCTACAATTTTTGTTCTTCGAATCATTGTTTTCTTTAGTGATTAATTGTTAGCGCGCATTTCCAATATTTCAACTGCGGGCAATTTCTTACCTTCCAGGAATTCGAGGAATGCGCCCCCTGCGGTTGAAATATAGGATACTTTGTCATAAATATCATATTTCTGAATAGCCGCAATGGTATCACCGCCGCCAGCCAGCGTGAAAGCGCTTGTTTCTGCAATGGCTCTGGCAATTTTTTCAGTGCCGGCGCCGAATTGATCAAATTCAAATACACCGACAGGGCCGTTCCAGACCACCGTTCCTGCTCGCATAATGATATCGGCCAGCTCCTGCGAACTTTTGGGTCCAATATCAAAAATCATGTCATCATCAACCACGTCACCCGCATCTTTCAGGATAGCGGGTTCATTAGCATCAAACTTTTTACCCACGACAACATCTACCGCAATCGGAATGGATGCATTACGTTGAGACATTTTATCCATCAGCATTTTAGCCGTTGGAACCAGATCATCTTCACACAATGATTTGCCTACATTCTTGCCAGTCGCTTTCAAGAAGGTATTAGCGATACCTCCACCTACTACCAGTTGATCAACCTTCTCAGACAGAGATTCAAGCACCGTCAGCTTGGTTGAAACCTTGGAGCCTCCAACAATCGCGACCATAGGACGCGCCGGGTTCAGCAGTGCTTTGGTTAACGCTTCCAGTTCCTCTGTTAACAGAATACCCGCACAAGCCACCGGCGCATACTTGGCGATGCCATGGGTCGATGCTTCTGCACGGTGTGCAGTACCAAATGCATCCATCACAAACACATCGCACAATTTTGCGTATTTCTGCGCAGTCTCTTCTGAATTCTTCTTTTCACCTTTATTAATACGGCAATTTTCCAGCACGACCAATTCTCCATCGGCTACCTCAAAGCCGCCATCGACCCAGTCGCGGATTAACCGCACCGGTTTATTCAGCCGGCCTGCAATATTGTCCGCCACCGGTTTCAGCGAATTCTCTTCTGCCCACACGCCTTCTTCAGGACGACCCAGATGAGAAGTGACCATTACTTTAGCGCCTTGTTCAAGGCAGTGATTAATCGTCGCCATTGAGGCAGTAATGCGAGCATCCGATGTCACTTTTCCATCTTTCACAGGCACATTCAGATCAGCACGGATAAATACACGCTTTCCCTTGAGATCAAGGTCAACCAGTTTAATTACTGACACGGCAAACTCCAGAATTGTCTTTAAGAAAAATATAAAGGATAGCCCATGCTACCCTTTATGTCTTAACTAATTGAATATCAAAATTTAGATAGCAATCAAGCTTACTTGTGCACTTTCACCCATTGCATCTCTTCCAGTATCCAATTACTTCGCAACAGTACGCACCATCTCCAATACTTTGGTGGAATAACCCCATTCATTGTCATACCATGCAACCACTTTAACAAAGCTTTTATCTAAAGCCATGCCTGCTTCAGCATCAAAAATGGAGGTGCAGCTTTCGCCACGAAAATCGGTGGATACCACTTTCTGGTCGGTATAACCCAGAACACCCTTCATTTCTCCTTCGGAAGCAGTTTTCATCGCCTTACAGATATCTTCATAGGAGGCGTCTTTTTCCAGTTCAACCGTCAAATCCACCACTGACACATCCGATGTAGGAACACGGAAAGCCATACCGGTCAGTTTTTTATTTAATTCAGGGATAACGACGCCCACTGCTTTGGCAGCACCTGTTGAGGATGGGATAATATTTTCCAGAATACCGCGACCACCGCGCCAGTCTTTATTGGATGGGCCATCAACCGTCTTCTGTGTGGCAGTTGCTGCATGCACGGTTGTCATCAAGCCACGCTTGATACCCCAGGTATCATTCAGTACCTTGGCAATCGGCGCCAGGCAATTCGTGGTACAGGATGCATTGGAAATAATGCTCTCGCCCTTGTAAGATTTGTCATTCACGCCATAAACAAACATCGGTGTATCATCTTTGGAAGGTGCTGACATGATGACCTTTTTGGCACCCGCCGCCAAATGCTTTTCACAGGTTTCTTTGGTCAGAAACAGGCCGGTTGACTCAACCACTACTTCCGCACCTACTTCATCCCACTTCAGTTCGGCAGGATCTTTAATAGCGGTCAATCGAATTCTTTTACCATTGACTACCAAAGTGTTGCCATCAATTGAAATATCGCCCTGAAAACGGCCATGCACTGAATCATGTTTTAACATATAAGCCAGATAATCCGGCTCCAGCAAATCATTAATGGCGACTATTTCTATATCAGGAAAATTCTGTATCGCGGAGCGGAAAACCATACGCCCAATACGACCAAACCCATTAATACCAACCTTAATTGTCATACTAAAACTCCTTAAATAAAAATCTTGTAGTTCCGGGTGAATCCATCATCACCCCACTGCTTATATAACTATTAGAGGATATCCTTTACTGTCTTAACCACATTCTCGACGGTAAAGCCAAAATGCTTGAACAACACATCAGCGGGTGCCGATTCACCAAAGGTATCCATACCCACCACGGCACCGTCCAGCCCGACATACTTACGCCAGAAATCTGTCACGCCCGCTTCGACAGCAACGCGTTTGACACCCTTTGGCAAGACACTTTCTTTGTAGGATGGTTCCTGACGATCAAAAACATTGGTACACGGCATGGAAACAACCCGCACATGAATACCTTCTTCAGCCAATGCTTTTTGTGCATTCATGGCCAAACCGATCTCTGAACCTGTTGCAATCAAGATTGCTTGTACCTGCCCATTGCCTGCCTCAGATAATACATAGCCCCCTTTATCAATCAGCTTGATTGTAGCGGCATCCCGTTGCTGGAATGGCAGGTTCTGACGACTGAATATCAATGTTGAAGGACCGTCCTTACGTTCAATCGCACGCGCCCACGATACGGTTGATTCAACCGTATCGCAAGGCCGCCACACATCCATGTTGGGGATATAACGCAATGTTGCTGTTTGTTCCACCGGTTGGTGAGTCGGGCCATCTTCACCCAGACCAATTGAATCATGGGTGAATACGAATATATTACGAATTTTCATCAACGCTGCCATGCGTAGTGCATTGCGGGCATATTCAGAAAACATCAGGAAGGTGGCGCCGTAAGGAATCAAGCCGCCATGCAATGACAATCCATTCATAATGGCGCTCATACCAAACTCGCGCACGCCATAATAAACATAGTTTCCACCTGTTTTCTGGCTAATTCCTTTAGAACCTGACCATAAAGTCAAATTTGACCCGGCTAGATCAGCAGAACCGCCGATCAGTTCGGGTAAAACTGGCGCCAAACCTTCAATGGCATTTTGTGATGCTTTGCGGCTTGCAATCGTTTCCGCTTTCGCATTGACTTGATTGATAACGCTATCCACGTGATTCTGCCAATTTGCAGGTAACTCACCGGCCATGCGACGGTTAAACTCAACCGCCTCAGCAGGGTATCTCTCTGCATATTCAGCAAATTTCTGGTTCCATTCGGTTTCAAGTTTCTGACCTTTCGCTCTTGCATCCCAGGCACTATAGACATCCTGTGGAATCTCAAAAGGCGGATGATGCCAGCCAATATGCGGACGGGCGGCAGCAATCTCTGCATCACCTAATGCAGCACCATGCACTGAGTGGGTATTGGCCATGTTGGGTGAGCCCAGTCCAATGACTGTTTTGCAGCAAATCATCGAGGGTTTATTGTTGACCTGCTTGGCCGCTTCAATCGCAGCCTCAATCGCGATTGGATCATGCCCGTTCACATTCGGCACCACATGCCAACCATAGGCCTCAAACCGCTTCGGCGTATCATCTGTGAACCAGCCTTCCACATGGCCATCAATGGAAATACCGTTATCATCGTAAAAACAGATCAGTTTGCCCAGTCCTAATGTACCCGCCAGAGAGCAAGCTTCGTGTGAGATGCCTTCCATCAGACAACCATCACCCAGGAAAACGTAAGTATGGTGATCCACAATATTATAGCCAGGGCGGTTAAATTCAGCAGCCAGCACCTTTTCTGCCAGCGCCATACCTACCGCATTGGTAATACCCTGCCCTAATGGGCCTGTTGTGGTTTCCACGCCCGGCGTATAGCCATATTCCGGGTGCCCTGGTGTTTTTGAATGAAACTGCCGGAAGCGTTTGATTTCTTCCATCGGCAGATCATAGCCCGTTAGGTGCAATAAAGCGTAGATCAACATTGATCCATGCCCGTTGGAAAGGATAAACCGGTCACGATCAAACCATTCAGGATTGCCAGGATTATGACGCAGATGATGAATCCACAGCACCTCAGCGATTTCAGCCATGCCCATTGGCATGCCGGGATGACCAGAATTGGCTTTTTGCACGGCATCCATCGCCAATGCGCGAATCGCACTGGTCAAATCCTTAAATACCGGCGCGTCAAAATCCTTAAATGTACCCATTAATACTAACTCCCTTATATTCACAAATGAAAACAGCCCATCCTCCGTGCCTTCATAGACATAAACCGGAACTGGAAAAGTTGATATTATCCCTGAAGATAGGCTATCCGACAACCACAAACCCTCATTAAACTGATAAAAACCAATCCAGTAGCTATCAAATTTCCTTACAGAATCAGTTTCCTCGCAATTTAATTCCCAATAATTTTATTTTGCGATAAAGATGCGTGCGTTCCAAACCAGCCCGCTCAGCCACACGAGTCATATTGCCGCTTTCTTGATCAATCAACCTTTCAAAGTAAGTTTTCTCAAATAAATCACGCGCCTCGCGCAATGAAAGATCAAGCGGAATATCCGAAGCAACTGAAGGTAATGCCGATTCTGGAAAAACCATTGCCTGCTGAACCGCCTCAGATGAAATCTCATCACCGGTACAAGTCAATGCCAGAGAATGCACTACACCGGTAAGCTGTGTGAGATTACCCGGCCAATCATAATTACGTAAACAATTCAGTGCCGCCGTACTGAACTGCAATTCAGATGAAGCTTCACCCGATTCAACAAAACGTGACAGAATTTGATTGGCCAATTCGGGAATATCCTCCCGATGCGCTCTCAATGCTGGAATGCCCACACTCAAGCTACTCAGCGCTTCATATAACTTAGGATGATAGGCTCCCTGCGCCGTCAACTCGGCCAGAGGTTGGGATGTCGCGCACACCAGCCGCACGTTATATTTCCCCAGCTTACTCAATAATAACAATAAACCCTTCTGCCCTAACTTGCTGATTTCACCGATATCCTTAAGAAATAATAGACCATTCCGCGCAAGCTCTAATAAATCCAGCGGTGACTCAGCCAAGGATGTCAATGTTTCCGGTTCTACCCAAGGGGTATTAGGGCGATGCATAAACCGCGCACATACCTCCACACCAACGCCCGGCTCACCCATCAGAAGCAGCGGTGTTTTCAGATTGGCAACCTGTTCCAATCTCTTTCTAAGATCCGAAATTAAAACACCTTTACCCAAACTGGCCAGAGAAAGCGCCGAATGCTGCTTGCTTTGCCCCCCCCGCAAGGCCTTGCTGACGGTACTGAGCAGCTTCTGCAGGGGTATCGGTTTCTCCAGATAGCCAAATGCACCAATACGGGTCGCTTCAACCGCAGTATCAATGGTGCCATGCCCGGACATCATAATCACCGGCATCGTCAGCATGCCATTACTGGCCCAGTCTTTCAGCAATGTGATGCCATCCGTATCAGGCATCCAGATATCCAGCAGCACCAGTTCAGGACGTGTCTGACTACGCCAGACCCGGGCTTGTTCAGCATTCTCTGCCAACGCTACACGATACCCTTCATCGCGCAAAATTTCAGACAGCAATTCACGTATACCAATTTCGTCATCAACAACAAGTATTGTATTGTTAGTTATCATCTAAACATTCTCCGCTCTCCGCTGCCGAAATCTATCCTAGGATCATTTATTGCTTCTGAGTTTCTCGAGTTCATTGACCGGCACTCGAATAAGAAAGATTTTGTTCATTTCTTCCTTAATTTATTACTTCCATACTCAACCTCATACTAATTTATTAACCCCTGCTGACGCACTCTTTTCTACTGTGGGCAGGATAATTGAAATCTGCGCGCCATGAGGCTTGATATTTTCAATATGAATAAGGCCTTCATGTTCTTCAACAATTTTTTTGACAATAGGCAACCCCAGTCCCGTTCCTTTCGATTTGGTAGTGACATAGGGTTCAAAAACCCGCGCCCTGATCTCATCTGAAAAGCCACAACCGTTATCACGTATACTCAGCTGCACACCCCCATGCACCATCTCGGTCTTAACCTCTATGACAGGCTCTGATGTATCCGTTAACGCATCCTGAGCATTCTGCAATAAATTATGCAACACCTGACGTAACTGCGCAGAATCTCCTTTGACCACAGGCAGATCATTCGCCAGTGTCTGCTTAATTTGTATGTGTTGACTAATATTAGTCGCCATACTGGCTGTTTCATACAGTGACAATACTTCCCGTACCAATCGATTAAAATCAAGTTGACGTAATTCCAATTCAGGAACACGCGCATACTGATTGAATTCATTGACCATTCTTTTCAGAGCCTCAACCTGATTGACGATGGTTTCGGTAGAACGCTGCAACATTCTGGCATCTTCTTCGTCCAGCTTATTGATTAATCTATGCTGTACCCGCTCGGCAGAAAGTTGAATCGGTGTCAACGGGTTTTTAATTTCATGCGCAAGCCGGCGTGCCACTTCACCCCAAGCGACTGCACGCTGCACTTGCAACAGGTTGGTAATATCATCAAAAACCACCACACCGCCGCCACCCGATATCTCCGGCAAACGCGTTCCCCGTAAAAGCAAAACCTGATGATTACCATCCTCTGAGCGCGTTAATTGGCGCTGCCAAACCCCTGTTTCTCCCGAATTAAAACCTTCTCTGATTTCAACAACCAGGGTTTTTAACTGCGGCTCATTGTCCACGCATCCTTCAATGATCGAGCCATCCAGACTGATCAAAGGCACTTGAAGAATCTGCTCTGCACTTCGATTTGCCTTTGATAAAATCAATTGATTATCAAAAACCAATACACCCGATGAAAGATTTGCCAGAATACTTTCCAGATGCGCACGCGCACTCTCCACTTCCTGCTGATTATGCTGTGCGGTTGCCTGCGCCTCTTCCAATTGTTGCGTCATCAAGTTAAAGGATTCTGTCAGCACGCCCAGCTCATCCCGGCTCTGCACCCTATGACGGCGGCTATAATCACCTTGAGCGATAGCTCGCGTACCTTCTGCCAACATCCCCAGCGGAGCGCTCAATTTTTCACTGAGCAATGAAGCAGCAGCTACCGCTGAAAATAATGATAATAACAATGCCAGTGTCAAAGTAACGCTATACAGCCGGGTCAATCCCTGACGTGACAACGAAAGCTCCTGATAATCCTGATATCCGGCCTGCACCCTTTCCGCATCTTCTGCCAATTGCACAGGAACGGGCTGCAAAAGCTGAAGTACCCGAATATCTTCCTTTAAACTCAACACATTCACAGGAGCCACCACGCGCAAATATAAACCTTTGTCAGCAATCGTCTCAACTGCACTGTAAGCCTTCTGAATCCTGATATGACGCATCACTACCGCATTGGGCATTTCAGGAAACAATGCCAGATTACTCTCGCTGGAAAATGCGATGACCTTACCATCCTGGTTAAACAAAGTCGCTTCCTCAATTTGAGATTGCAGCAATAATTCGTTAAGCACCAGCAAAGACGGGTTTGAAGGCTCAGACAATATCAATGCGGTCGCCTGCGCTTTCTTCTGCAATTCTTTCAGCAGGTTATCCAGCATGGTGTGCCCCAGATTCAAACCGCCTTCAAGCGCACGATCCACTTTAACATCAAACCAGGATTCAATACTTTTCTCGAGAAACTGAACCGATACTGCATACACCAGAGCACCGGGAAGTATCGCCATCAACGAAAAAACCAGCATTAAACGTAACGCCAGCCTGGATCCAAATACACCCGACTTGAGTCTGCGCCTGAATCTCCATAATAAAAATCCCACGATAACCATGAGAAATAATACGAAGACAATATTAATACCCAGCAGTAACCGATATTTCCGTTCAAAAAACTCGGTATTGGCGCCGGCTGTTGCCAGCAAAAAAAGCACAACCGCCCCCAATCCCGCACCAATAATAAGTACATACTTCATTAATGGCCTTTAATATGAAGCGGTTGTTCTGGCATCGGCAACTTCATACGCCATTCCAGCTTAGCTGAACTCAGATTCCATTTGCTGGAACCTAACGCTTCGACCTGGAATGGTTTGGGCATACGTGTTAAATCTAGCCATATACGCAATGACGCGACATAATCGGTATCTTGTCTTATTTCAGACTTAACGGTCAGTGGATAATCACGCAATTGACCCAGAACCTGTAATGCTTCCTTTAACGTGTAAAAGCTTTGTGAAAATGATGGGTGATTCAAATGATATTGACGAGTGAGCGCATAATATCTTAATCCGACTCTTAATTTACCGCGCGCAACTTCATCGTCGAGCCAGTACCAACGTGGATCGGCCAAGCTGAATTTAGTTACAAAGTAAAGTACAATACCTTTCTCAAGCGCTTGCTCCAAAGTAGCATTAAGAACAATTTCAGAATCAATACTGATTTCATAACCCTCTCCGGCCGCCGCCAAACTGACCGATTTTATTTGAATACCCTCCGCCTGCGCGACCGTGATGGGCAGCGACAGAATCAACAACAAAAGTATCAGATTGGCATGTAATGCTATTCGCCACATACTTGGGTCAGGTTTTTTGCAGCAAGGTATAAAAGAAACCATCATGTCGAATATCGGGTAACAGCTGTCCATCCACCATCGCTGCCCCGGAAAGTGGCAATGGACAGGCATCAGGATGGTGTTTAAGAAATTGCTCTATCTGCATTGTATTTTCTTCAGCAAAGATTGAGCAAGTCACATAAAGCAACTTACCATCTCTCCCCAGAATTTTCCACAAAGCGCTTAAAATTGCTTGCTGGCTTGCTGCAAACCGGGCCAGATCACTTTCACGCCGCAACCATTTGATATCCGGATGCCGGCATACCACACCTGACGCAGAACAGGGCACATCAGCCAGAATACGATCATAAGGTTGACCATCCCACCATTCATCCGGATTTGATGCATCCCCGCACACCAAACGCTGGGCTGTCATATTCAAACGTTCAAGATTCTGCCGCACCCGCGCAAGCCTTGCAGCATCATTATCCAATATCGTCAATGATACATTCGCCAATTCCAGCAAATGGGTACTTTTACCCCCAGGCGCTGCACAAGCATCCAACACACGCATACCATCACAAACATCCAGGAATGGCGCCGCAAGCTGCGCGCCTGCATCTTGCACTGTCACCCAGCCTTCGCTGAAACCCGGCAGATTCTCCACCCTAACCGGCCGAGTCAA
>CAKKRO010000143.1:0-6922 GCA_919902625.1 Nitrosomonadaceae bacterium | reverse complement strand
GCGACAATTTCTCCTGGCTTACCTGAACCTCCCGCAACCGCTCTTGCTTGCCAAATCTTCAAAACCATATTCTGAAAATAAGTATAGGCCCCCGGGCTTGGGTTGAATGTCCGCACAACCCGGTCTATCTGCCCGGCCGTCTGTTGCCAGTCAATTTCCGCTTCCGTCTTTTTTATTTTAGCTGCATAACAGGCCAGCATCTCGTCCTGCACCATAGGAGCAAGCTTCCCCTGTTGCAGTAACACCAAGGCTTCAACGATACTTTGCGCACCCAATACACTCAGCTTGTCATGCAACGATTGAGTGGTGTCTTCCTGCGCTATGATCAGGCTGTGTTTTAATAACATTGCACCCGTATCCAGTCCTGCATCCATCTGCATGATGGTAATACCCGTTTCACGATCCCCCGCCAGGATAGCCCGTTGAATCGGCGCTGCGCCCCGCCAGCGCGGTAATAATGAAGCATGGATATTCAAACAACCCAGACGAGGAATATTTAATACCGCCTCTGGCAAAATCAATCCATAGGCTGCCACAACCATCACATCTGCATTCAATGTCCGCAATTGCGCTTGCAATTCGGAAGTTTTAAGCGTTAATGGCTGCAACAGATCAAGATCATGTTGCAGGGCAAGCAATTTGACCGCACTGGCCACAGTTTTCATCCCTCTACCGGCAGGGCGATCCGGCTGAGTCAAGACCAGATCAATCTCATGGCCTGCCTTGATCAAAGCATCCAACGCCGCCGCTGCAAAAGCGGGCGTTCCGGCAAAAATAATTTTCATCTTAAATGTGTTGATCGTGCATTAATTTAACCGCCATCGACCGGATGTCATCAGCAGAAGAAGAGCGTCAACCAGGCGGCTTTTATGTTACCAGCGATACCGCGCACGCATTTACATTGTGCTGCGCTGTTTTTTCTTTAATCTTGCCAGAGTGCGTGCTTGCTTGAGCCGTGACCAGTATTCAACAAATACTTTCCCAGCCAAATGATCCATTTCGTGCTGAATACATACTGCCAGTAACCCGCTTGCATCCAGAACAAAGGATTCGCCTTCAACATTTAAGGCTCTTACAGTAATCGATGCGGCGCGCCGTACTTTTCCGTAGATACCTGGAACGGACAAGCAGCCTTCCTCATAATCAGATATGCCATCACTGGCAATAATTTCCGGGTTGATCAAAACAAGTAATTGATCATGTGTTTCAGAAGTGTCAATCACAATGGCACGCTCGTGCACATCCACTTGTGTTGCCGCCAGTCCTATTCCAGGCGCCGCATACATTGTTTCCGCCATATCCTTTATCAACAGGCGGGTTTTATCTGTGACCTGCGCTACGGGAGCCGCTACTGTATGTAGTCTCTCATCTGGATATTGCAATATTTTTAGAATAGCCATGAAAAAATCGTATAGTTTGATAAACCAAATACTCATTTAGACCGTATCATTAGCCAGTTATTCCGTGTGCTCTATAACCTGCTATTGGAGTCATCCATGCGAAAGCCTATTATATCTATGATTTTATTCCTAGGCCTGCTTTCTGTTACGCCCGCCCAAGCTGAGAATATTATACTTCGGAGTGACACACCCGATCAGCACGTTGTTGTACCCGGCGATACCCTGTGGGGAATCGCTTCCAGATTTCTTAAAGATCCCTGGCGCTGGCCCGAGATCTGGGGACTCAATCGTGAACAGGTCAAGAATCCGCACAGAATATACCCTGGTGATATTATAGTGCTGGAAAAAACACCTTATGGAAGCCGGCTGCGTCTTGCTGAAGATAACGCGGATATCAGAACGGTCAAGCTCTCACCGAAAATACGCACAGAACAGCCTAGCACCGCAGCTATTCCCAGCATCCCGGCATCCGCAATCGAACCTTTTTTAAGCCAACCGCTGGTTATTGAAAAAGATGGTTTAGCCAATGCCCCCTATATACTGGGATCCAGTGATAACCGGGTCGTTTTGAGTACCGGCAATACGGTTTATGTCAGCGGACTGCCGGAAGATAAAGGCACCGCATGGCAAATTTTCCGCCCCGGCAAGGCTCTGAAAGATCCTGACCACAATGATCAAATCCTCGGCTATGAGGCTATCTACTTAGGAAATGTCAAAGCGAATGTTTTTGCTGATGTCAGCACTGTAACCATTACCCGCGCCTCGGAAGAAATACTGAAAGGCGATCGCCTGGTTCCTTCTCCTGATATTATTTTCAACAACTACGCGCCCCATGCGCCGGAATCTTCAATCAATGGTCGAATTATTTCCGTCTATGGCGGTGTGACTGAAATCGGCAGAGGAGCCATTGTCACACTGAATAAAGGCGAACAAGATGGCCTGGAAATGGGGCATGTGCTTGCGGTCTATCGAAAAAGCCAAGCCAAATCCCTCACAGGGAAAATGGTACAATTGCCTGATGAAAGAACCGGACTGGTATTCATATTCCGTGTTTTTGATAAAATATCCTATGCTTTAATCGTACAAAGCACACAATCTATTAAAATCCTGGATGCCGTTAAAACACCATAAAATTAATGCGGTACATTCATGAAATATGCCCCCGACATTGAATCATGGCTCCATCTCAATCTGATTGACGGCCTGGGCGGGGAATCGATCCGCCGGCTTCTGATTGCCTTTGGCGAACCTGCGGCAATCTTTTCAGCGACTACCACAGCACTTGAACGGATCGTAAAACCCCCCATTGCCAAACACATCAAGCAAGGCGCTGATGGCAATAAAATTGCCGCAGCACTCAAATGGCTGGAAGATCCTACCAATGCGATCATTACTTTAGCTGACCTTGATTACCCCGCACAATTACTCAATATCGCCGATCCGCCCCCACTCCTTTATTTCAAAGGCCGGCGGGAACTCTTGCAAGAACTGGCTCTGGCAGTCGTTGGCAGCCGCAATGCCACACCTCAGGGCTTATCCAATGCTGAAGCCTTTTCTGAAGCAGCCAGCAATGCCGGGCTCTGCATCATCAGTGGCATGGCGCTCGGTATTGATACCGCCGCTCACCAAGGTGGTTTACGTGGCGTTGCTGCCAGCATCGCAGTTGTCGGCACCGGTTTGGATATTGTTTATCCGGCAAAAAACCATCCTTTAGCTCATAAGCTGGCGAAAGAAGGCGCATTGATTTCCGAGTTTCCACTCGGCACACCTGCTATCGGAAGGAATTTTCCGCGCAGGAATCGTATTATCAGTGGTATGAGCCAGGGCTGTCTGGTGGTTGAAGCCGCATTACGCAGCGGATCACTGATCACAGCACGTCAGGCATTGGATCAAGGGCGTGAAGTAATGGCGATCCCCGGTTCCATTCATTCGCCCCTGTCAAAAGGCTGTCACGCACTGATTAAACAAGGCGCCAAACTGGTAGAAAATACTCAGGATATTTTGGATGAACTAAGCTGCCTTCCCTTGTCTAACGGTAAAAATAACAATCAAAGAGAAGAATTTACTACTGAACAGTCAACTGAAAACACCGTATTACTCAAACACCTAGGTTATGATGCCGTTGATATTGATACTTTGTGTGCTCGCAGCGGCTTGACGGCTGAAGTAGTATCAGCCATGCTATTAACGCTCGAGCTTGACGGCCAGATTAGCAGTTTACCGGGCGGATGCTATCAGCGAATTCAATAACATCTAACCGGAAGTTAACCAGAAACTGCTAATTCTGCCAACATACTTGCCACTCATTAAACACAATCATGTTCGATATACTTGTTTATTTATTTGAAAATTATTTTGACTCGGGCAGCTATCCGGATTCTGCCACATTGACTCGTAAACTCACCATGGCCGGATTTGCAGATGAGGATATTACCGAGACGCTTGATTGGCTCTCAGAACTCGCACGCCATGATACCGGCGATTATCCAGCCAGCTTTGCCGAGAATGATTCTTTTCGCTGTTACACCGGCTATGAAATGGAAAAAATCGATACTGAAGGGCGGGGGTTTATCAGTTTCCTGGAACAAGCCAATATTATCAACCCATTACAGCGGGAATTATTGATTGATCGAGTGCTGGCGATGGATGAACATTCATCCAGTCTAGAAAAAATCAAACTGATTGTGTTAACAGAACTTTGGATCCAGAACCAACTGACTGATGACGCCATACTTGAGAAATTGTTGATAGTCAGCGATTCTCATTATCGGCATTAATACTAATTCGCGCTCTTTATCTATCATTTAGTCATACCCAACCATCTCCCGGACTGGATGGTTCAACACACTCATTAAATATGCCTGCACCCCTTATGCATCACTCCAATTCAGCGATAACAAATCTACTTAATCAAGTATTGACAGTTCGTGATCTTTTGCGGGAAATTCATGAATAAATCCCTGATTATTGCTGAGAAGCCTTCTGTTGCAGCAGATATTGCCCGGGTATTGGGTAACTTTACCAAACACACTGATTACTTTGAGAATGATCAATACATTGTGTCCTCAGCGGTGGGGCATTTGCTCGAGCTTGCCATCCCGGAAGAATACGAAGTAAAACGCGGCAAGTGGAGTTTTGCAAACTTGCCCGTCATTCCATCGCATTTTGATCTGAGTCCGATCGAAAAAACCTCCTCGCGCTTAAAGCTTCTAAGCAAGCTCATCAAGCGTAAAGATGTTGACACCCTGATCAACGCATGTGACGCAGGACGTGAAGGCGAACTGATTTTCTATTACATCGTACGCCATGTGGGTATTAATAAACCCATCAAACGCCTCTGGTTACAATCCATGACACCCGATGCGATTCGTGGTGGATTCACAAAATTGCTGGATAACTCAGAAGTACAATCGCTGGCTGAAGCTGCAGTCAGCCGTTCAGAGTCAGATTGGCTGGTGGGTATTAATGGCACGCGCGCTATGACCGCTTTTAATTCTCAGGAAGGCGGGTTTCATAAAACTACAGTAGGGCGAGTTCAAACCCCTACATTGGCCATTCTTGTCGAACGTGAAGAAAAAATCAAGAAGTTCAGACCTCAGGATTATTGGGAAATTCATGCGACATTTGCAACTGGCAATGGCGATTATATTGGCAAGTGGTTTGATGAAAAATTCACTAAAGATAAAACCAATCAAGAATCAAGACCTGAGCGGCTATGGGAACAAAAGAAAGCCGAAATCATTCGTGACAAATGTCAGGGAAAGTCCGGCATTGTTAATGAAGAAAGCAAGCCAACCAAAGAAATCTGCCCATTGCTTTATGACCTGACCAGTTTACAGCGGGATGCTAACAGCCGCTTTGGCTTTTCTGCCAAAACGACACTCGGTCTGGCGCAAGCTTTATATGAAAAACATAAAGTATTGACTTATCCGCGAACGGATTCACGCGCACTCCCGGAAGACTACATCGCCACCGTTAAGGATACTTTGCAAAGTTTGGGAAAAACCGGTTATGGAAAATTTGCCCAACAGATTTTGACATCAAACTGGGTGATTCCAAACAAACGTATTTTCAACAATACCAAGATCTCAGACCATTTTGCCATCATTCCAACCGCCCTCAATCCAGGCAAATTGAATGAAGCTGAGACAAAACTGTATGATCTGGTTACAAAACGCTTTTTGGCCATTTTCTTTCCCGCAGCAGAATTTCTGATTACCACCCGTATCACCCGGGTTGAAAGTGAACCTTTCAAAACTGAAGGTAAAGTCATGGTTAACCCTGGATGGCAAGCTGTTTATGGCAAATCCGTCAAAAGTAATGACCTGGAAGATGACACAACGCTCATTGCGATTACACCCGGCGAACCCGTCACGACTGAAGAAATCGAAATCATCGCCAGCCAGACTCGCCCGCCCGCAAGATTTAATGAAGCCACATTGCTTTCGGCCATGGAAGGCGCAGGCAAGCTGGTCGAAGATGAAGAATTGCGCGCAGCCATGAGTACAAAAGGTCTGGGCACGCCGGCAACACGCGCAGCCATTATTGAGGGTTTGGTATTTGAAAATTACCTCCAGCGCGTCGGGCGCGAGCTTCACCCCACTGCCAAAGCCTTTTCACTGATTACATTATTACGTGGCCTCAAAGTTCCTGAGCTTATTTCACCTGAATTAACAGGAAATTGGGAATTCCAGTTACGCCAGATTGAGCAGGGTAATCTGAAACGCAGTGCGTTTATGGAAAAGATTGCCGAAATGACGCGCCACATTGTGGAGCAAGCCAAAACACATCGTGGAGAAACGATTGCAGGTGATTTCTCAATACTAAAATCACCTTGCCCCAAATGTGGCGGGGTGGTGCACGAAACCTACAAAAAATTCCAATGCCAGAAATGTGATTTTGCACTCTGGAAAATTCTGGCGGGACGTCAATTTGAAGTTGAAGAAATGGAAACATTGATCACCCAACGCGAAGTCGGTCCTCTGCAAGGTTTCCGAAGCAAAATGGGGCGATCATTTAATGCCAACATCCAGCTCACCGATACTTTTGAAATGAAATTTGATTTCGGTAATAGCGATGAAGATCATGAAGAAGTGGATTTCAGCAATCAAACGCCTTTAGGTCAATGCCCCAAATGCAATCATGCTGTTTATGAACATGGCATGCATTATATTTGCGAGAAATCTGTCGGAGCAGACCGTACTTGCAACTTCAAAACAGGGAAAATCATCCTTGAACGCCCGATAGAACGTGAACAGATAATCAAACTACTGGAAACCGGAAAAACAGATCTGCTCACAAAATTCATCTCCAAAAAGGGCAGGCCCTTTTCAGCCTATTTGGTCAGAAATACCGATGGAAAGATTGGTTTTGAGTTTGAACAGAAAACTCCCAAGAAAACAACTGAAGAAAAATCCAAGACAAAATCATCAAAAACCCAATCACCCGGCAAAACTGCTTCGTAACCAAAAGATATTCGAGTATCGCTTGATCACCCGAATATCAGATTTTATAAATTTTAA
>CAKKRO010000142.1 GCA_919902625.1 Nitrosomonadaceae bacterium | reverse complement strand
CCAGCATCGGGAAATACGTGGTGGGCGCGTGATAGCCTTTGTCCAGCAAGCGTTTGGCCAGATTCATGGCGGTGACACCAGTTTTATCTTTGATGTCTTTCATAGTGACAATAAATTCATGGCTGGCGCGGCGGGTAGGATAGGCAATTTCAAAGCCTGCTTTGCGTAGCTCCGCCATCAGATAGTTGGCATTCAATGTGGCAAATTCAGAGATACGATGCATGCCGTGCATTCCCAGCAAGCGAACATAGATATAAGCCCGCAACAGAACACCGGCATTGCCCATGTGGGCAGACAGCCGTCCGATAGATTGAGGTTTTTCTTTTTCAGTGACCCAGCGGTAGGTGTCGTCTTCCTTGGTAACGATAGGAATCGGCATAAAGGGAAGCAAACGTTCAGCCACACCTACGGGAGCAGAGCCTGGGCCGCCGCCGCCATGCGGAGTGGAGAAGGTCTTGTGCAAATTGATGTGAATCACGTCAAAACCCATATCACCCGGTTTGACTTTACCTAAAACAGCATTCAGGTTGGCGCCGTCGTAATACAGCAATCCACCGGCTTGATGCACAACCCGGCTCATTTCAGCCACATTCTTCTCAAATACACCCAGCGTGGAAGGATTGGTCAGCATCAATCCGGCCGTTTGAGGGCCGACAGCCGCTTTTAACGCGGCCAGATCCACATTACCTTCCTTGTCGGTGGCGATTTCAACGACCTTGAAACCACACATCACTGCAGTAGCCGGGTTAGTGCCATGCGCCGCATCCGGTACAATGATTTCAGTACGCGCAAAGTCGCCGCGTGATTCATGATAGGCACGAATCATCATGACACCGATCAACTCACCCTGTGCGCCGGCCATGGGCGTCAGGCTGACGCCCGCCATGCCGGTAACCGCTTTTAAAGTTTCCTGCAATTCAAACATGCAGGCCAGAAAGCCCTGACCGGTGTCTTCCGGCGCGAGCGGATGCCGGGAAAGAAACTGCGGCAGCATGGCCAATGAGTTACAGGCACGGGGGTTATATTTCATCGTGCATGAACCCAGCGGGTAAAATTCGGTATCAATCGAGAAATTCTTTTGTGACAGGCGAGTGTAATGACGCACCGTATCCATCTCGGAAACTTCCGGCAGAAGCACGGGTGATTTGCGCAGCAAGTTTTGTGGGATCTTGGATTTACTTGCAGGTGCCGTTGGTGACTGAGAATAATTGCGGCGCCCTGGGCGCGAGTGTTCAAATATCAGCATGATTTATTGGCGTTATCGTTAATTTATTTTAAGGCAGCTAAGGCTGCTTCATAATTCGGTTCATCGGCGATTTCCGGAACCAGTTCGGCATGAATGATTTTGTCGGATTCATCCAGAACGATCACCGCACGCGCTGTGATGCCTCCAAATGGACTGTCTGCGATCAAAACTCCATAATCTTTCATAAAATTGGCGCCGCGCATGGTTGACAGGGTAATCACT
>CAKKRO010000141.1 GCA_919902625.1 Nitrosomonadaceae bacterium | reverse complement strand
ACGGAGATTTACAGGGGATTGCGGGGAAATCGTTGCAGGAGATTGAGGGGCTGAGCTTTCAAGCACTGGAAGCACCTGTTGCGAACAATAGGAATGTGGCGGAATGATGACAATAGTGGCAACAGGTATCGGTAACAGAAACAATGAAATCGCAGTCTTCACGAATATGCCTTGTGTATATGTCAATATCGACATATACTAAACCTGATGAGCAAGCGGCGTAAACCTCTGGTGTGGCTGCATGGCGAAGTCAAAACGCCGCCTTTTTTCGCCGAGGCAAGAATTGAAGCGGGTGTTTTATTGCGGCACCTGCAAGAGGGCATCAAAATATCGTTGCCACACTCAAGGCCAATGCCCAGTATCGGGCGCGGTTGTCACGAATTAAGAATACCGGATAAAAATCGCACTTGGCGCATTGTGTACTACGTTGATACGGTAGCCATCGTGATTCTTGAAGTATTTGCCAAAACAACAAGCCAAACGCCCCAGCCGGTAATTGACGTCTGCAAGGCGAGACTGAAACACTACAAATCAATTTAGAAGAGGGTAAATGTCATGAAAACTGACAAATTAGAGCGCCTCCAGGCCGCTGGCTGGAAAGTCGGCAGCGCGGAGGATTTCCTGCAATTAAGTGAAGAAGAGGCGCGGCTCGTCGCACTCAAACTCTCGCTGAGCAGCGCGGTAAAAAAATCACGCATCAAACGCAAACTCTCGCAAATTGACCTCGCACAACGCATGAAATCGAGCCAATCGCGCATTGCTAAAATTGAAGCAGGCGACCCTTCGGTTTCGCTGGATTTGATCGTTCGTGCACTCATCGCAAGCGGTGCAACAACGCGCGATATTCAGGCGGCGTTTACAGTAAATGAACGGATGGCGGACTAAGAACGCAAGGCCATTATGAAACAATGGGCCAAACGCGAAGAACAGATTGAGCGCGTGATGGGAGCTACGGTTGGAGTGTATGGGGATTTGCAGGGGATTGCGGGGAAATCGTTGCAGGAGATTGAGGGGCTTGACTTGATGATATTAGAAGATAAACAAGCGCAAATTTAACGGGAAAAATATGGCTGAAAGATCATGTTTGGTGCGGATGCAAGTCAAGAATATTGGTTGCATTGGTAATGATGGATTAACTGTCGAATTGGATGAAATTGTCTGTCTTGTAGGCTCAAATAATGCCGGGAAAACTACTGTTTTGCGTGCATATGAACTTGCAGTAAAGCAGGCTGAATTAAAACCAGATGACTTTAATCGCAATGCAATCGGAAATCCTGCCTCGGTAGAACTATGGGTTCACATTCCTAAGGCTGCGGCAAATGTTGATGAGAAATGGAAGGAAGAAAAAGATGGGCTCCTTTTGGTTCGTTCAAAATGGGAGTGGCCCGTTACAGGAGGTAAACCAGTTCGTGCAACATGGGATCCATCCGCTAATGACGGAAAGGGTGAATATGCAGAAGATGGTAAAGCATCAGGGCTGGATACTGTATTTAATAGCCGCTTGCCTCAACCATTTCGCATCGGTTCATTGGATGATCCAAATGAAGAACACAAGAAGCTTCTTAATCTTGTTTTGGAGCCTGTTGCGCGAAAATTCAAATCATTGATGGATGATGATGAATCTAGTCTCAGTAAGAAGATAGCGGAGCTACAAGCGGAGGCTGAAAAACCAGTTGCAGAATTCAAGGAGCAGCTTGAAAAAATTCAATCTCAAGTTAACTCTTCTTATCAGCAAGTGTTTAACTCTGGCGAAATCAGACTTACGGTGTCTTTAGGAGACATTGGTTTTGATCCTCAGAGAAGTCTAGCGGGAGCATCAAGGGTTGATATTGCGGAAAAGTACGGTCAGACCCGATGGGATCAGCAAGGAACCGGATCACAGCGTGCTTTGTTCTGGTCAATGCTTCAGGTTAGATCAGAGCTGAATCGATTGTCTGAAATGCGTAAAAGTGCTGAAAAAGACAAAGCCGATTTGGCGAAGTTGGAGCAGAAGGCAAAAAAGACCAAGTCAGACGAAACAAAAATTACTGACTTGAAGGACAAGATTGAAAAGAGCAATAACGGAGACTCATCAAATGCTGAAGATGAGTTTTTGCCTGGCTATATGTTGTTGATTGACGAACCGGAAACCGCACTGCATCCATCAGCAGTCCGTGCTGCAAAGGATCATCTTTACGCTTTAGCTACTGAAGCTGGCTGGCAGGTTATGTTGAGTACTCATCATCCAGCCTTCGTCGATCCGCTAAAAGATCACACTACTATCGTTCGGCTGCATAGAGTAGAAGCACACCTTCCACCCAATGTTTATCGCTCAGAAAATTCAGATTTCGATGGCGAAGAAATAGAAATCCTGAAAGCATTGCTAGTATTCGATGCTAATGTGGCCGAAATGTTTTTTGGTGGGAAAGTGATTATTGTCGAGGGTGACACTGAGTTTGCAGCCTTTCACGAAGCTATGCGTCTTGATGAGGCTAATTTTCCGGTAGATCGACGTCCATTGATTGTGCGTGCACGAGGCAAAGCTTCCATCGTAATTCTTGTGAAAATGCTTACGCACTTCAAAATCAACTTTTCTGTTCTGCACGACATAGATTCACCAAAAACAAAAAATGGGAAGACCAATCCAGCATATTCAGTCAACAAGAAAATTGCAGATACTATCGCCATTGCTACGGCTCAAGGAATACAAGTGACGTATCGTTGCTCATGTCCAAATTTTGAGCAGCACCATGGTATGGATTTGCCATCCAAGGATAAACCTTATGAGAGCTGGAAGGTTGTTCGAGACAATGTCGAAATTAGAAATAGTGTTCTGAAAGTATTGAATGCCCTTTTGGCACTTCCAGACGAGGAAAAAAATTCTAAAGAGGAGGGAGCGAAATATGAAAGTCAGCTTAAGGAATGGATTAATGCGAATGGAGTGAATGGAGTGACTGATCCTGTTTTTCAATTCGATTGAAGTCATCAACTTAATAAGATCTCGAGTTCTGCTATAAGTAAACGAAAAAACTCAAACTCACCTTGATCAGCAAGGAGAACCGACCGACTCCAAGCTGGAGCTGTCTACCACATCAGTCGGATCACGGAATGCGCTTCAACTCGTCCAACCATATCCGCGCCTCCGAGTCGGAAGGTGCCCGCCAGTCGCCGCGTGGTGACAGCGATCCGCCTGAACCCACTTTCGGGGCATTGGGAATACACGAGCGTTTGAATTGGCTGGTCTGGAAAAAGCGGAAAAGAAAGATGCCGAGCCAGTGCTTGATTGTTGCGAGAGCGTATTCGTTTTGTAACTGCTCATGAATGCCATCCGGCCAGGCACCTTGCAGCCGGTCCCCCCAGGCGTGCAGCGCGAGAAATGCGACTTTCGACGGGCGGAAGCCGAAACGCGTGGTGTAATAGAGGTTAAAGTCCTGCAGTTCGTAGGGGCCGATGATTTGTTGCGTGCTTTGCAGCGGTTCGTCCGGTGATTGGCTGGGAACAAGCTCCGGTGATATCTCGGTGTTCAGGATGGACGCCAGTGCTTCACTGGTTGCATCATTGAATTGCCGGGTGTGGATAGTCCAGCGGATCAAGTGTTGAATCAGCGTTTTCGGAATAGAAGCATTCACATGGTAATGGGACATGTGATCGCCGACGCCGTAGGTGCACCATCCGAGCGCGAGTTCGCTGAGATCCCCGGTGCCCAGCACGATGGCGTTGTGCAAATTGGCGAGACGGAACAGGTGTGAGGTTCGCTCGCCCGCCTGCACGTTCTCGAACGTCACATCGTATACCGGCTTCCCATTGGCGAAGGGATGCCCGATATCCTTCAGCATCTGTAAGCACGACGGCCGGATGTCGATTTCCTGGCTTGAAACGCCGAGTGCGTTCATCAACTTCAATGCGTTGGATTTCGTGGCATCGCTGGTCGCAAATCCTGGCATCGTGCAGGCAAGAATGTTGGCGCGCGGAAGATTCAAGCGATCCATCATCCGGGCGGCAATGATCAATGCGTGGGCAGAGTCGAGGCCGCCCGAGACGCCGATGATGATTCGTTGCATTTTTGCAAACGAAAATCGCTTCATCAAACCGTGTACCTGAATGTTGTACGCCTCGTAGCAGTGTTCGTCGCGCTTCGACGAATCACTGGGGACATACGGGAATCGCTCGACCGAACGGAGCAACGGAATGTTTCCATCGGGAACTGTAAATTCAAATTCGATGCGGCGAATCGTCCGCGCGTGTTCGAGGTGTGCCTGCACGGAGTCATTGAAACTGGTCATGCGCATGCGATCCTGCATGAGCCGCTCGAGGTCGACGTCCGTGGTGATGATCTGCTCTTCATCCGAGAACCGGTGCGATTCGGTAAGAAGCTGGTTATTCTCATAGATCATGGCATGACCGTCCCAGGCGAGGTCGGTGGTTGATTCACCGGGGCCGGCGGCGGTGTAGAGATAGGCCGCAATGCATTTGCTTGACTGTGAAGCGCACAGGCTGCGCCGGTAATCGGCTTTACCGATCGTAATATTGCTCGCGGACAGGTTGGCAAGGATGGCCGCTCCGGCCAGGGCTGCGTAAGTGCTGGGAGGAATGGGCGTCCACAGATCCTCGCAAATCTCAACATGCAGTGAGAAATTATCCACGTTGACTGCATTGAATATGAGGTCGTTGCCGAAAGGGACAGTCTTGCCGAGAAACCTGACCTCACGCGCAATGGCAGAATGGGCCGATGTGAACTGCCGCTTCTCATAGAATTCCCGATAATTCGGCAGATAGGTTTTCGGCACGATACCGAGGACGCAGCCGCGATAAATAACGACGGCGCAATTAAAAAGCTTGCCTTCGAACCGGAGCGGAGCGCCGACAAGGAGGACTGGCGTGAGTTCGCGGCTGGCTTCAATGATGCGTGCGATTCCATCGAGCACGGCATCGAGCAGCGCTTCCTGGTGGAACAGGTCATCGGCCGTGTAGGAGGAAATACCCAGTTCGGGAAAAAGCGCGATAGACGCCTTGAGATCAGACGCGCGGCGTGCCAGCGCAAGGGTTCGCTCGACGTTGAATACCGGATCGGCTACTTTGAGAAAGGGTATGCATGCCGATACCCGGATAAAGTGATGCGAGTAGATAGAGTGGAAGTTTTTCACAAATTTCTCCGTTTGGGGCGAATGGACTGCCCGGTCTTGTCTCTTTTCGACAATGCGATGGCCCTCGTTCTCTCCGGCGTCATTTTTGGCGTTAGCCGGGCTGAGTCATGAGTTTGCTCATGGTGCAATAGTATAAAAGGATTCCGGGATTTATTCCCTTTCAACTTGCAATTTCCCGCAGCCCTATAAAAAGGGCTCAATGGCCAAGTTTTGTGGACAACCATGCGCAATTTGTTAATATGCGCAAGTTTGTGACTGTCCGCTACTAACCAGTATTTAACTGCTGTAAAACGATATTGAAAATTGATGACGATGTAAATTTTATGCGGATGGCATTGGAGCTTGCCCATCAGGCGCAAGGTTGCGGTGAGGTGCCTGTGGGTGCGGTCGTGGTGCGGGATGGGATCATTGTCGGGCGCGGATATAATTGCTCGATTACTGCGACAGATCCCACGGCGCATGCTGAAGTGATGGCCATGCGGGATGCCGGTAATAATCTGGCTAATTATCGTTTGCTGGATTGCACGCTTTATGTGACGTTGGAGCCCTGCGCCATGTGCATCGGCGCAATTTTTCATGCACGCATTAAGCGCCTGGTTTATGCGGCGGCTGATCCGAAAACAGGTGCTTGCGGCAGTGTTATTGATCTGCCATCAGAATCACGGCTGAATCATCATATGCAGGTAACAGCAGGAGTTATGGCAACCGAGGCCAGCCTGTTATTGAAACAGTTTTTTGCACAAAGACGTAAGGTAACCGGCCGGAGTGAGCATGAAAATTAGTATTTGTATTGCAACCCAACAACTGGATTTGCTGGATGAGCAGGGACAAATCATCAGGCAATATTTGATTTCATCCGCCAGGAAAGGAACAGGTCAGGAAAATGGCAGTTTCTGCACCCCGCTGGGAAAGCATATTATTCGCGCCAGAATCGGCGACGGGCAGGCGGTCAATACGGTTTTTATCAAACGGCGGCCCACCGGAGAAATTTATAGCCCGGAATTGGGTCAACAATACCCGAAACGGGATTGGATTCTGACACGTATTTTATGGCTGTCCGGGTGCGAACGGGGCTTTAATCGTTTGGGTTCAGTCGATACCATGCGCCGTTATATCTATATTCATGGCAGCCCGGATAGTGTCGAAATGGGCAAGCCGGGCTCGATCGGGTGTATTCGGATGCGCAACAGTGATTTGCTGGAATTATTCGATCGGGTCGGCGCTGGAACTCAGGTTGATATTCATGAATAGCATGATTGCGCACTGAACTGGATCACTGAGAGAGCGCTGTCAGTAACGATCAATTAAAACTTATATCCGCGATGCAGCGCCACGATACCGGCGGTCAAGTTGAAATATTCCACTCGTTCAAAACCAACCTGCTCCATCATTTCCTTTAACTCATCCTGGGAAGGGTGCATGCGGATGGATTCAGCCAGGTAACGGTAGCTCTCCGCGTCGTTGGCGATCATTTTTCCCATGGTGGGAAGTAACTTGAATGAATAGGCATCGTAGGCAGGTTGCAGGGGTTTCCAGACTTTGGAGAATTCCAGTACGATGACGGTTCCGCCCGGTTTGATGACGCGCAGCATTTCTTTCAGTGCAGCGTCTTTATGCGTCATGTTCCTGAGACCAAAGGCTACGCTGACGCAGTTAAAATAATTGTTGGGAAAGGGCAGTTTCTCAGCGTCGCATTGCGCCACCGGGGTAGGCGTGCCTTCATCAATCAGGCGGTCGCGGCCGATTGAGAGCATGGAGTTATTGATGTCCGTCAGCCACACTTCGCCGGATTTGCCTACTTTCTGCAGAAACAGAGCGCTTAAATCACCGGTACCGCCGGCAATATCCAACACCTTATCGCCATGCTTCACACCGCTGGTTTCAATGGCAAAGCGTTTCCATAAACGGTGCAAACCTACAGACATCAGATCGTTCATCAGATTGTAGCGTTCTGCGACTGAATGAAAGACTTCCGCGACTTTGCCAGCCTTTTCATTTTCAGAAACGGTATTAAAGCCAAAATGGGTGGTTTTTGTCATGATAGTGATTTAATTTAAGTTGGAGGTGGCTTTCAGGTGATCGCCGACAGGTTCATATCGATTGGAATCCAGGCAAGTATTCCGCCATTTATTGGCAGGAATGGCCCGTTGCCTGCGTTCTGGCGCCTGGTTCCCGGCTCGCGCCAGCCTCTTCCACGCGTTGCAGATAACGTTGCCACATTTTATCCTGATTGAGGCCATAGTTATAGAGTAAATCCCAAGAATAAAGTCCTGTATTATGGCCATCGGTAAAATTGAGTTGTATGGCATAGTTTCCAACCGGTTCTATTTTTACGATATTGACCAATCGCTTACCTGTTTGCAGCACTTCCTGGCCTGGGCCATGACCACTCACTTCGGCTGAGGGCGAATGGACGCGTAAAAATTCACAAGAGAACTGGAAAGTTTTTCCATCCGAGAAAGAAATATCCAGTATTCTGGATTTCTGGTGTAATTTGATTTCTGTGGGACGAGGTGTTTCTTTGGTTAGACCGGCCATGTTATGGTATGAAGTAAAAAATTGATTAAGAGTAATGGATAAACCCGCTGATAGCAAACGGCGCAGAAATAATTTGACCAATACAGGAATTCACTATGGCTGCAAAAATACTGGTCGTGGAAGATGAAGCTGCTATCCAGGAGTTGATTATTTATAATCTAAAGCAAGCGGGTTATGAAACGGTTTGTGCGGATAATGCAGAGAAGGCGATGGCCCTGATCAATGATGAAATACCGGATTTGATTTTATTGGACTGGATGTTGCCTCAGATGAGCGGTATTGAGTTTGCGCGGGTTTTGCGGCGGGGGGAACGCACACGCCTGATTCCCATTATCATGCTGACCGCACGCACGCAGGAGGCTGATAAGGTGACAGGTTTGGAAATCGGCGCGGACGATTACATAACCAAGCCTTTCTCACCGCGTGAATTGATAGCCCGTATCAATGCCGTGCTACGCAGACTGATTCCGGAAGCCTCGGACGAGGCGGTTGAAATTGGCGAGCTGCGGCTTGATCCGGTCAACCGCCGGGTTACCGCAGGGAATAAGGAAATTGAATTGGGGCCGACTGAATATCGTTTGTTACATTTCATGATGACGCATACTGAACGTGTTTATTCGCGCAGCCAATTACTGGATCGAGTGTGGGGCGATCATGTGTTTGTTGAAGAGCGAACGGTTGATGTGCATATTCGCCGGTTGCGCAAAGCGTTACAATGGGCAGGCAAGGATGAGTGGATACAAACCGTCAGGGGCGCAGGTTACCGGTTTTCGGCGGCCACAACGTTACCAGCCAATGAGCCGGATACGGATTTGACCCGATAAATGCAGTGGTATCGCTTATGAATTTGATTTGTCTCAGCAGTAGTGGCAGTGCTTATGCTGATAACCATCTGGAAATCAAACCATCAATTGCCCGCAGCTATTTCAACCGGAATTTTCCCAGCCTAATACTTTTTTTCAGGATGATTTAAGTGTCTGATATCTGGCAGCGCTCTTTTTACATCGTTCTTGTTATCGTTATCACAGCCCTGCTATGGATGATTTTTGGGGCGGTCAATGCCTTGGTTTTCTGTAGTTTCTCACTGTTGTGGATGGTGTTTCATCATGTGCGTCATTTGGTGGCATTGGAACGCTGGCTGCGGGTCTCCGATCACACGCCCGCCAGTATTCCGGCAGGTTCCGGCGCCTGGGATGATGTATTTGCCCATTTGGCAAGATATGTACGCCAGCACAGTCAGAGCCAGGAATTGCTGAGCCTTGCATTGGAGCGCATGCAAAGGGTTACTTCAGCCATGCCCGATGGTATTGTCATTCTGGATGAGAATAATCGGATTGAATGGTGCAATCCTGTTGCGGAACAACACCTGGGTATCAATCTGGCATTGGATGCAGGCCAGCAAATCACCTATCTGGTCAGGCAAATCCCTTTTGTTGAGTATCTGGCGGCACGTAAATACAGTAATCCGTTGATCCTCAAGCAAACGCGCCAGCAGGGAATTATTGTTTCGTTGCAGTTGGTGCCTTATGGCTATAAACAAAAACTTTTAATCAGCCGTGATATTACGCGCTTTGAAAATCTGGAAACCATGCGGCGGGATTTTATTGCCAATGTTTCCCATGAGTTGCGCACGCCTCTTACAGTCATTGGCGGTTTTCTTGAGACATTATCAGCCGATGAGCCTGTGAATGCCGATTTCAATAAACGCGCCCTGGCATTAATGTCTGAACAGACTGCGCGCATGCAGCGGCTGGTTGAAGATTTGCTGATTCTGTCACGTCTGGAAAACGAACAAAATAAAGTGAATGAGAAAACGGTCAATGTGGCCAGTTTGCTGCAGAACATTCTGCAGGATGCGGAATCCCTCAGTGGCGGGCGGCATCACATCAAATTGAATATTGCCACCCAAGACCAGTTATTGGGAAGTGAAGAAGAATTGCGCAGTGCTTTTGCCAATTTAGTCAGCAATGCGATTCGCTATACCCCGGATGGTGGTGAAATCAGTATTCACTGGGAAACGCAGGACGGGCGGGGATTATTCTTCGTGCAGGACAGCGGGATCGGCATTGAGCCCGAACATATTCCGCGCCTGACGGAACGTTTTTACCGCGTGGACAGCAGCCGCTCAAGAGAGACCGGTGGAACCGGGCTTGGACTCGCCATCGTCAAGCATGTCCTGAACCGCCATCAGGCGCGTCTGGAAATTATCAGCCGGGCAGGCAAAGGCAGCCGGTTCAATATATGGTTTCCTGCCAGGCGGATGATTCAATGAAGCAAATGATTATTTGTAATCGAAAGGATAAGGCTGCCTTTTGTTTTTATTTGTAGCCCCTTGTGTTATCTGAACGGGGGTAAACTGAACGGAAAGTTAATGTTTTGTAACAAAAGCTCTTTCATTCATTGAGATTGCAGATCTCAGTGGAGTGATCATTACAACCAAACTATTGGCCGTAACAGTTACTGGCTCCCCGATTGATCTTGTTCCAAACTTACGGGTACTCGGCTAACAGTCATGCATATAATGCTATGGACTTTTAAGTATGAACTCGGGGAATTTCAATTCAAGTTCGCAGTAATTAATAAACGACGTTAAAACGGAGGTCTAGTGATGGCTGAATTAAAAGGCGACTATGCGGGAATGGATACGGAAAGCAACGACTTTCCAGCGAATACGACAACGCCGGGAATAGTCGAAACCGGCTGGAAGGATTTTGGCGTCATTAATACAGCGGGCGATGTCGACTGGTTTAAGGTCAGCCTTACAACTGGCGAGCTATACGGTTTCTCGATCGAAGCCAATGCTACGTTCAATGGGCTTTTTGATTCGCAGCTCTCTATATATAGCCCAACAGGTTCTCTGCTTGCCACGGCAACAACGGGGCAAGGTTTCCAATCGAAATACATTGAATTCACGCCCACTGCCACAACCGATTATTTTCTTTCAGCCAGTGGCGTAGGTTCGGTGGTAGGCAATTACATACTCACGGTGCCAAAAGGCATTACAGGTACGAGTGGCTCTAGCAATACCGGAAAAGTAATGGGCACCAGTGCCAACGATACGCTTACAGGCACTTCAGGCAACGATATTATCGATGGCGATTTGGGGATCGATACGGCCGCTTTTACCGGCAGCCGCAGCCAGTATTCGTTGAGCCAAAACTCATCTGGATTTCAGGTTCAAGATAACGTATCCGGCCGTGATGGCCTGGATATGCTGCAAAATGTCGAGCGCGTTCGTTTCTCGGATGTCAATGTTGGCCTGGATTTGGCGGGTAACGCGGGTACTGCCGCCAAGATTCTCGGCGCGGTGTTCGGCCGCGAGTTTGTTGCTAACCAGCAGTACGTCGGTATTGGGCTGCAATTACTTGATGGCGGTATGAGCTATAACGACCTGATGCAATTCGCGATCGAGGCACGATTAAACGGCGCAGTTGACAATACGGCGGTGGTCAATGTTTTATATACCAACGTGGTTGGATTTGCCCCAGGTAAAGCGGATTTGGACTATTACGTCGGTTTGCTGGATTCACATGCCTTTACGGTTGCGGGTCTTGGCATCATGGCAGCGGAGACCTCTTTGAACACGGCAAACATCAATTTGGTGGGACTTGCTCAAACAGGGCTTGAATATCTGTGAACGCAAATCTCATCCGTAAAATGGATTTGTCTTTAGTCCTAGTCTGCAGGGTACGCTGTGCGTACCGTTTTTTAATCACTCTTAAATAATTCAATTATCTGAGCAGGCTGCAGATCATGTCTTGTAATTCCTAATGTTTCTTACGCTTCCGCGGGTTGCTCTGCGGGCTGCCGGGCTGACGCCGTGACCAAATCAGTGCGGCTATCCCTGCCAGAATCATCGGAATGGACAACCATTGACCCATCGTAATACCCAGAGTCAGCACGCCCATGAATCCATCCTCCGGTTCGCGGTAGAATTCGGCGAACGAGCGTAAAACGCCGTAACCGATCATGAACATGCCGGTGACTGCGCCGGTTGCTCGCGGTTTGGCAGAATAAATCCAGATGAAGATAAAAAGCACCACGCCTTCAAGTGCGAATTGATACAACTGGGAAGGGTGGCGGGGGAGTTCATCGACATAAGGAAAAACCATGCCCCAGGGGACATCGGTGGGCCGTCCCCATAATTCGGCATTGATGAAATTGCCGATACGGCCTGCACCTAACCCCAGAGGGATCAGCGGAACGATGAAATCGGTGACTGAGAGCCATGGCAGTTGGTGTTTGCGGGCGAGCAGCACCATGGCAAAGAAAACGCCGAGAAATCCGCCGTGGAAAGACATGCCGCCTTCCCAAATGGCGAAGATTTGCAGCGGATGTTGCAGGTAATAGCCGAATTGATAGAACAAGACATGCCCCAGGCGTCCGCCCAGGATGACGCCCAGCATGCCGTAAAACAGCGCATCATCCAGCATTTCATTAGTGAAGATGGCGCGCGGGTTATGTCTGATGCGATAGCGTCCCAGCAGAACGAATGCCACAAAGCCGATTAAATACATCAATCCATACCAATGGACAGAAAGTGGTCCCACAGAGATGGCAACGGGATCAATTTGAGGATGAACGAGCATAGTTTCGGCCTTATTTACGG
>CAKKRO010000140.1:2924-14568 GCA_919902625.1 Nitrosomonadaceae bacterium | reverse complement strand
TCTTTATGAGTCTGTTTCAGAACACAGGCAGGGGAATCTACAGAAACGGGCATGGCGACTGGTCAGATAATGGTTATCGAAATGGAGGTATTGGAAGAGGCGGCTTCGGAGGTGGATTTGGAGGCGGTGGCGGCGGTTTTGGCGGCGGCGGCGCATCGGGAAGGTGGTAAATGAATTTTGCCCGCATCATGCGTCATCTTTTGACCGGTCAACTTGCAATACGGCGTCGATTCCCTGCTGCTTCCCTGACAGTCATTGAACAGGCAATTAAACAATCGGAAATGACTCACGGTGGCGAAATTTGCTTTGCTGTGGAAGCTGCGCTGAATACCGCCTCTCTCCTCAGGAATCAAACCGCCCGCGAACGGGCGATCGAAGTATTTTCTCAACAGCGCATATGGGATACCGAATATAACAATGGCGTATTGATTTATTTATTGCTCGCCGACCGCGATGTAGAAATCATTGGCGATCGTGGAATTCATTCAAAAATTTCCAGTAAGGAATGGGAGGATATTTGCCGTGCTATGGAGTCCGCATTCCGGCAACAGCAATTCGAGGCCGGCGTCATTGAAGGAATCAACACTGTCAGCAGTTATTTACGGAAATATTTTCCACCCGGTCCAGAGAATGCAAGAAATGAGCTTGCTGATAAGCCTGTGGTACTTTACTGATTCGGTATTAATTGTGGGGGAGCCTTGCGTAATTATTAATGATGCTGCTGTTTACCCTAGAGTGGCATTTGGAACACTACTTCCTAAGTATTTCCCAGTCTTCTCTATCTCCGGCCACTTTATTTATTCAATGGGGGGTAGTCCGTATAGCCTTCCGGGCCAGGCGTATAGAACGTAGCTGGATTGGGTTGATTCAATGGGGCGCCTGCTCTGAACCGGGCTGGCAAATCAGGATTAGCCAGAAAACTTGTGCCAAAAGCAACCGCATCGACTTTTTCTTCAACAATGTCTTTACCTGCCTCCTCGGCCGTGTAGCCCATATTGCCCATGAGCACACCGCTATAATGCTTACGAATGGGCGTCATAATGTCGCCGCTTTGCTGCCGGAAAAGATCACTTCGCATAACATGAAGGTAGGCCAGATGAAATGCGTTGAGCCGGTCGGCAAGCCATGTGGATAATCCGATGGGGTCGCTATCAATCATACTGTTGTAGCTGTTAAGCGGCGAAATTCGCAGCCCAACTCGATCACTGCCCCACACGGAACTGACCGCTTCGAGCACTTCGAGCATCAAATGCGCCCGATTTTCAATGGAACCGCCATAAGGACCTGTGCGCTGGTTTGCGCCATCGCGCAAGAATTCATCCAGCAGGTAGCCGTTTGCGCCATGGATTTCAATGCCATCAAAACCTGCAGTCTTGGCATTCTCAGCCGCTTGCTTAAACCCGGCAACAATACCGGGCAGTTCATCATCACGCAACGCTCGTGGAATGACATAGGGTTTCTTTCCCTCCGGCGTTCTCACTTCATCATTGGTAATAGCAATCGCACTGGGCGCAACCGGCTGAGCACCCTGGTTGAGCAGCGGATGGCACGCCCTGCCGCCATGCCAAAGCTGCAGGAAAATCCTGCCACCGGCCGCATGCACCGCCCCGGTAATCCGCTTCCAGCCAGCGATCTGATCAGGAGAATAGATTCCCGGCTCCATCCAGAATGCCGAGTTACCCTCCATCACCATAGTGGCTTCCGCAATAATCAGCCCGGCGCCGGCTCTCTGAACATAATACTCAACCATCAAAGCAGCCGGAACATGTTCAGCGGTCGCTCGACAGCGAGTCAATGGCGCCATGAAGATGCGATTGGGTACAGTAATTGCGCCCAGTTTCAGCGGTGTAAATAATGACATCACGAACAACTTCCTTGGAATTAAGCAGTGCTCATTTTAGCGCAAATAAAAAGAGGCTCAGTGTACAAACTCAGAAACAAAAAATAGTCATTGTCTTGACACCGGAAATACTCAAGGCACAAGCGGCAATTCTCTTTGAGGAGAAACTTCGATGCCGCACGCGGAACGGATTGAAACCAACGCACTGACTTTTACCCCAAGCAATCGAAGTTTTTTCTTCAACGGCACCCGGCGCAAGCATTCTCCCGCTGCACGGCGTATCAAGACAGGATCGGCGGTGTGCGCAGCCAGCGTAAAATCACGGGTTACCGTATGAAAATCCTCGAAGCGTAATTTGATGCTGATGGTGCGCCCAACATAGCCTTTGTGTTTCAGATCCTCGGCGACTTGTGTGCACAATGCAGTGAACGCTTTTGACAAGACAAGGCGATCCTGACGAGGGTGAAGGTCTCGCTCAAAAGTGGTTTCCCGGCTGATGGATTTTGGTTCGGCATCGGTGATCACCGGACGCTGATCGATCCCATGCGAAGCTTCATGTAACCAGACTGAATAACTGCGTCCAAAGTGAGTCTGGAGCAAACTCAGATCAGCCTGCGCCAATTCGGCGATGGTTGTAATACCGAGTGAAGCAAGTTTCTGGGTTGCTTTAGGGCCGATACCATTGATCTTGCGCACCGATAGCGGCCAGATTCGTTCAGGGATGCCGGACATCCCAAGGATGGTGAGTCCATCCGGTTTTTCCAGATCTGAACAGATTTTTGACAGCAACTTGTTCGGCGTGATGCCAATGGAACAGGAAAGCCCCGTATCGTCCTTCACCGCTTGTTTAATGCGCTTTGCGAGCGTCAGCGCATCATCCGGCAGATCACTGAGATCAATGTATATTTCATCAATGCCGGAATCTTCAATCTGGGGCGCAATACCGGCAACAGCCGCCTTGAACAGACGCGAATAATGGCGGTAAATATCAAAATCAACGGGCAGGAGAATGGCATCGGGAGCCAACTGTGCCGCTTTCATGACCCCCATGCCCGAGAAAATACCGGCTGCACGTGCTTCGTAAGTAGCGGTTGTGATCACACCGCGACCGGCATATTCGCGCAATCGATAAAAATGCTTGCTTCCATCCGCCTGTATCACAGGCTCGTGCTCAGTCCGCCCGCCGATCACAACCGGTAAGCCGCGTAACTCTGGATAACGTAGCAGCTCAACGGATGCATAAAAAGCATCCATATCCAGATGAGCAATACGGCGTTGCGGCGGATTCATCATTGATACGGCATCCACATTGGGCAAAGCAATTTATTCATAAGGATTGTGATAAATTACACCATAAGCCAAACAAGAAGAGGGAAACACTTTGAGCTGGACAGTCTATATGCTGAGATGCGCTGATGGAAGCCTCTATACCGGCATTACGACGGATTTGACGCATCGAATCAAAGCACATGAAGATGGGAATGGCGCGCGATACACCCATGGCCGCGGACCATTCCAGCTTGTATATCAAGAACTCCATGAAAACAGAGCCGAGGCCTCAAAAAGAGAAATGGCCATCAAATCCTTATCTCGCGCCAGGAAACTGGAATTAATCGTGACATGCGCAGAATTTTGAGTACCGTATGAAAGCTATAAAAACAATGCTCTGCCCATGTGGCAGCAATCAGCAATACACCGATTGTTGCGGCCGCTACCTGGATAATGGTGAAACGCCCGCCACGGCAGAGCTGCTCATGCGCTCACGCTACACCGCTTATACTCGGGATCGTGAAGACTATCTGCTGGCAACCTGGCATCACAGCACACGCCCAGTCTCTCTGGAATTGGCAAACAAACCGCGCAACCAATGGCTGGGACTCGCAGTGAAACACCGCGAACAATCAGATCTGGATCATGCCACTGTTGAATTTGTGGCGCGTTATAAAATTAATGGCCGCGCTTATCGCCTGCATGAAATCAGCCGATTCGTGTATACCGAAGGACGGTGGTTTTATGTCGATGGCGATATTCTGCAAGATTAAGATAAAAACAGTGACAAGAATCGAATCGGAACAGAGAAAATAGCCATATTATAAACTTCCGGTGATGCATCAGTTCATTCTAGTATAGAACATTATAAATCAATAAATTAACTTAACGTCTCATAACGAATCTCCACCACGTCCAGTTCTTCCAACCCGCCCGGCGTATGCAGCCTCACCCTATCGCCCTCATACGCCTTGAGCAGCGCCTTGGCCAGCGGGGAAACCCAGCTGATGCGGCCATGGCCAGGATCTACTTCGTCCAGACCGACAATACTGTAGGTATGTTCCTCACCTTGCGCATTGCAGATGGTCACGGTGGCGCCGAAGAACACTTGGTCGCATTCACCGCGCTGGGCGGGATCGACCACTTCAGCATTATCCAGACGCTTGGACAGGAAGCGCAGACGGCGGTCGATTTCGCGCAGGCGCCTTTTGCCATAAATATAATCGCCATTTTCCGAACGGTCACCATTGGAAGCCGCCCAGGTAATGGTTTTAACTAACTCCGGGCGCTCCACTTTCCACAGCCGGTCGAACTCTTCCTTCAATCGCTGATGCCCAGCCGGGGTGATGTAGTTCTTCACTCCCTGGGGTAATTTCGGCGTGCTGTCGAGCTCATCGTCGCCTTCGCTTTCCTTGGTAAATGCTTTACTCATACTTACAAATCTTCGTTAGGGATACGGAGCGCGTTAAGATAGCGATCTTTAGCCATCTATTCAAGACAACTTGCTATGCTTAAGTTTATATTCTTCAACAATGAATTACGCAGCCAGTTCATGAAGCTCACCGGATCGATTGATTTCGAATGTAAATCACAGCTGTATGAGCCGGATATAGTGATCAGGGTGCCAGAAGATCTACCGGATGAAAGTTTGATATGCCACCCTCCTTCAGAAACTTACACTAACTTGACTCTATCCAATTCTTATAAAACTTCACTGAATACATCGATCAGGAGATCACTATCATGTTGCTGAATCGACGTCAATTTCTTGGCATAACCAGCGCGACAACCCTGGTGGCCGTCTGTTCACCGAACGCGCTATTGGGTCAGTCTCTTCTCAATCATCCACCGCAAGGGTCTTCTGCCACACTGAAAACGATGCAGGCGCTTCCGCAACAAAAGAACAGGCTGCTGGGATATCCGATTAATATGACGACACCCTCCGAGGAGTTTTTTGCATGGCGCAAAGAGCTATTTGCGGTTGGTCTAAATCAGTTTGCCTTTAATAATGTCGGCAATCCATTTGACCAGAGTCATATTGCTTACAACAGCCATGCATTTGAAAAAGAACTGATAAACCGGTTCGGCGCGATTTATGGTTTTTCACCCAAAAATATCTGGGGATTTCTGACGAATAGTGGTACCGACAGCAATATGCACGGGCTTTATATGGGACGCACGATTCTTAAAAGCCGTACCGGCGTGATGCCGAAAATTTATTTCACACAAGAGGCTCATTATTCAATCCAAATCCTCAGGGATTTATTGAATCTCGAATGGATCGTAGTAGGAACCGAGCGTGATGGCAGCATGGATATTAAGGACTTGGAACGGCAACTGAATGCAAATCCCAATCACCCTGCTTTGGTGGTGGCGACCGTTGGCACCACTTTCAAAGGTTCAATCGACTCCATTGATGGCATTCAATCCAAGCTTAAAGACCGGGTAGCTTATCTTCATCTGGATGCAGCCTTATTTGGCGGCTATCTGCCGCAGACGCAATTTGCCGCTGATCTTTTGCATGAGGTTTCTGACCCGGTAACCGGGAAAAAGATAAAGCGTTATGATTCGATGGCCGTTTCCTGCCACAAATTTTTTGGATTCCCTTCGCCTGCCGGGCTATTCATCACTGACCAAGCTAATTTTGAATTGTTTCAAAAGCAATTCAGCCAGATTCACGATCCTGAATATATCCTGCAAATCCCTGGCACAATTACCTGCTCGCGTGATGCGGTAAAACCTGCTGAATTTTACTTCTTCAGTTCAAAACCGGCCTTTGCCCGGCAGGCTGTCGATGCAAAAATCATGCTGGATAACACGGCCTACCTGCTGAAAGAGATGACAAACCACTATAATCATCTACAACCCACAAGAGCCAACAATCGCTCGAATACAATTTATTTCAGAAAACCCAGCGAAACAATTGTAAACCGGTATTCGCTGGCCACCATGGGACTGAATGTCGATGGACAGCACACGCCTTTTGCTCATGTTGTCGTGATGCCGCATGCGAATAAGGAAATCCTTGATCAATTTCTTACGGATCTGGGGAAAGACGGTTCCTGAAATCATTGGATACTACTGAATCAATGCGGAACAGTCTGGGAAAAAACGTTGATAATGACAACACCTGCAATAATCAAGAACAGGCCGATCACAGCAGGTAAATCCAAAGATTGCCCCAGGAAAAGCCACCCGCTCACTGCGATTAATACTACACCGGCACCCGACCAAATCGCATAGGCTATCCCGACCGGGATGGTTTTGAGCGTCAGTGAAAGAAAATAAAAAGCGAGCAGATATCCAACGATAACCACCAGTGAAGGCCATAAACGAGTAAATCCCTCAGCCGCCTTAAGGGATGAAGTGGCGATCACTTCACTGACAATAGCAATTGAGAGAAAAATCCACTGTTGCATTTTTATAACTCCGATGTTTTGCGGTAATTTTCAAGAAATCAATTCTATTGATGCAAGGCATCTGTAATCTGATTGAAGGATTTCCGCTGGTAAAAGTGATTGATATTGCCGGCTAATTGATCCAGCAAGCGTTGCCTGGATTCACGGCTGGCCCAGGCAATATGTGGCGTTACAATCAGATTTGCCGGCTGATATTGCAATATCAAATTGTCATGACTCGGGGGTTCTTGCTGCAAAACATCGATGGCGGCACCGGCAATGCGGCCCGTGGATAGACTCTGCAGCAAATCGGCTTCATTCACCAGCCCGCCCCGCGCAGTATTAATCAGATAGACCGATGGTTTCATCAGCTCAAACTCTCTGCGACTTATCAGATGACGGGTTTCTTGCGAAAGGGGGCAATGCAGGGTAATAAAATCCGCCTGACGAATGACCTCATCAAACGCTGTTCTGCCAGGACGCGCCAGCTTGCCCTTATGTTCCGCAATCAGCAATTGCATGCCAAACGCCCGGGCGATCTCAGCTACCGCCCTCCCCAGCTCTCCAAATCCAACGATACCCAAAGTTTTCCCTGACAATTCTTGCATGCCGTAATTAAGCGGGCAAAAAAAGGGGCTGGCCTGCCAACCTCCATTTTTTACCAACTCTTGATATTCTACAAAACAGCGCGCCAAATTCAGCATCAGCATGAAAACATGTTGTACCACGGAAGGCGTGGCGTAACCCCGTACATTGCAGACGGGAATATTACGTTCAGCGGCTGCAACGAGATCAATATTGTTATACCCGGTAGCAGCCACACAAATGAGTTTCAGACGATTCGCGGCCAGTATCGCCGCACGATTGAGAAATACTTTATTGCTGACAATAACCTCAGCCTCCCTGATCCTCTCTAGAACCTCCTGTTCGGAGGAGTCTTCATAATAGCGCCAGGGTGATATCGCCCGTTCCATTGCCGAGCAATCCATATCTCCACGGGTCACGGAACCGAAATCAAGAAAAACCGCACTCATTCAATTGCTCTCGTCATTGTTCTCGTTGTGCTCTTATACAACGTAAGAAATCACCATTCTGTGAACAATATTATCATGGCGATGGCGCTTTGACTGCTCTTGGAATCGACCAGGGCTTAATAATTGTGTAACTCAGAATATATCTTGTATTTCATTTTTTAATCCCGTTCAGTTGATCGTATAATTGCTCTTTTTCTCACAACTTTCGTATGCATGCGATTTGGCTTGCTCATTTAAAAAATTACCACGCAACCGTTAAAGATCATTATGTGGCTCATTTTGGTGATATTCCAGCAGAGCTTAAAGATACGCAAGCTGGCGCCACCATTATGGCCGATCTATCACATTATGGCTTAATTCAATTTTCTGGAAGCGATGCACAAAGTTTTTTACAAAGCCAATTAAGTTGCGATGTCAAAGAAATTAATCCGCAAAAAGCTCAATATGGCAGTTACTGCACGCCCAAAGGCCGGATTCTGGCAAGTTTCTTACTGTGGCAGAAAAGCGAAGATTATTTAATGCAGTTACCCGCGAGTTTGGGTGCTTCCATACTAAAACGCTTATCACTCTATGTACTGCGTGCCAAAGTACAAGTAACGGATGCTAGCGACACCACAGTCCGAATCGGCATTAGGGGTCAAAATGCAGCTGAATTGATCGGAGAAATCACAGGTTTGAAACTTAACTCAAACCAGCCTATGAGTGTCGTACATGGCGAGAACATCAGTATTCTTTGTCTATCTCAGCATCGCATGGAACTCATAATACCGATCGAAGATGCATCTATAATCTGGAAACATCTCGCCCGATATGCCAGACCTGTGGGTGCTGCCTGCTGGGATTGGCTGGATATCCAATCCGGAATCCCTGTGATTTTGCCCGAGACCCAGGAAGCGTTCTTACCACAGATGGTCAATCTGGATGCAATAGGTGGTGTCAGCTTTAAAAAAGGCTGTTATCCGGGGCAAGAAATTGTGGCGCGCACTCAGTATCTCGGAAAACTCAAGCGGCGTATGTTTCTGGCTCATATATCAACAGATGAAGCAGTTAAAGCAGGTGATGAACTGTATAGTATCGACATGAATAACCAATCCAGCGGCAGAATAGTCAACGCTGTACCGTCTCCGAATGGGGGTTTTGATGTGTTGACCGTAATCCAGCAGAGCAGCGTTGATGCCCATCAGATTCACTGGCAATCATTGAATGGTCCGGTTCTGGAAATTAAACTACTACCTTATTCATTGAACGCATAGAAACGATTCCTGACTGGATTTTTATTGCTTCTCAGCCGTCTGTTCGGGTTGTTTTGGCTGGTTCGAGAAACGCAGACTCTCAGGCGCGTTGGTACCGCCGGTAACCACAAATGTCATGGCTTCCTCGGTTGTCCAATCTGTCAGTATTATATCTTCCAGCGGTATGATTTCAATATAACCGGATGTAGGATTGGGTGAGGTCGGCACATACACAGCGGCCAGCTTCTTTCCGGTATCTTTGTCATGCATTATTTTCGTGATAAAACCGACAGCCTTCATTTCCGATGAAGGAAAATTGATGAGAACCACGCGTTGCCCAGTAACGGGTGGTTGGCTCACCGTGTGCAAAAAACGTTTGGTTGCTCCATAAATTGTTTGTACTAAAGGAAGTCTAGCCAGTATATTTTCATAAATACTAATAACCTTCATGCCAATGACAAAGGATGCCAGCAACCCAATCCCATACAAACTGACTATCGTCAGTAATGCTGCAACCGCATGCTGAAAATTGGAATCCAGCAACCAGCTGGCTGTCGTATCTGAAAATGGACGTACTGCATGAGCCATCCCCTTTAATAAAGGAGCTCCTATACGAGCCAGCAGGTTTAATAAAAAATCAAATACCAGCCATGTAACCCATAATGGCGCTACTGTAAGAAAACCAATGAGGACATAGCGGCCAACATGAGCAGATCGTGCTGCGTGTTGCTCATCATTACTTTCCATGGTCATACTCTAAAATGATCTCCATCTGAACAATCTTGCTCTTATACTTCTTATACGATCATCTCAGCAAGTTAAAACACTTTGACAAGTATTCAGCTTCCCAAGCTCCTCTTATTAATGCCAAACCGGCCATATTAATATTATCTCATCTAAGTACAGTATCCCTATTAGAAATATCATTTACTGGCAAGCCAGGATTGTTCTTGGTAGAATCATCAAGCTGATTTCAACATAATGATTTCAACATAAATTTGCTGGTAATGAATGTGTTATATCAAATAATGATGCGATATCTGTTTTTTCTGATTAAAAAAGGATTTTGGCCAGTAAATATTCCCTCATTTTTATAAATGAGGCCAAAATAACTCATTAAAAAACAGTATCGTTCTGTGCGGACAAAATTAATAAATAAACAAAAATACCACCCATAAAGCATCTCACTTGGAGTGCACTTTTTTATAAGAATGAAAAGGGACTGTCATGTCACATAGTTCAACACAAATCAATAAACACCTAAAAAGCTTACAAAAACACCTTGCTGATGAGCATCCAGATAATCCAACCTTGGCAAAGGCAGTAAAAAGTTTTAGAAAGATGGATTATGTTGGCCACAGCATGGGATTGCTCAATAACGATGAATCCTATGCAACTTGTGTTACCTGGTGGCCCATGATCGCTGTACTAGGTACATTCTCCGCTGGCAAATCAACCTATATCAATTCTTATTTGAATATACCGCTTCAACGAACGGGGAATCAGGCTGTCGATGATAAATTCACAGTGATTTGCTACAGCCGCCATAATGAGGCAAAGACGCTTCCTGGTATAGCACTTGATGCAGACCCGCGTTTTCCTTTTTTTCAGATAAGCCGCAGCATTGAAGAAATTTCTGAAACAGGACAAGAACGGATTGATGCTTACTTACAACTAAAAACCTGCCCGTCCGAAAACATACGCGGGAAAATTCTTATTGATTCTCCGGGCTTTGATGCAGACAATCAGCGCGCATCAACTTTACGCTTGACTCAACATATCATCAATCTATCTGATCTTGTTTTGGTGTTTTTTGATGCACGCCATCCAGAACCTAAAGCAATGCAGGATACTCTGGCCTATCTGGTATCGGCCAGTGTTAATCGTGCAGATGCCAATAAATTTCTTTATATTCTGAATCAGATTGATGTCACTGCACAAGAAGATAACCCTGAAGAAGTTGTTTCCGCCTGGCAGCGTTCGCTGGCTGAAGTCGGTCTGGTCACCGGGCGTTTCTATCGAATTTACAACCCAAGTGCTGCAGTTCCTATCGCCAATCCTCAAATCAGAGAGCGTTTCGAGAAAAAACGTGATGAAGATATGGCTGATATTAATACACGCATACACCAAATCGAAGTCGAACGTTCATATCGTATCGTTGGAAAGCTTGAGCAAACAGCCAAAGGTATTAAGAATCAAATTGTCAGCAAGCTTTCTGATATGTTAAAAAAATGGAAACGCAGAGTAATGATGTTTGATAGTTTGGTATTTGGCACCTTAACGATATCTGCTGGCGTAGCTTTAACTATGAGCGAATCTTGGGATGTTTTAAAAACATTCCCAGCCGAATTAACACAAGGTGAAACTTCCGCATTAGCGATAGCTACATTTCTAGTGATCAGTGTTTTCTATATTCATTTTTCTATCCGCCGTTTTGTCGCCAATAAGCTACTGCAAAAATTAGCTGATGAAATAGGGAATGACCACGAAATATACAAGCAATACATGCAGGCATTTAATAAGAGTACGGCTGCTTATCGTCCAATGTTCCTGAAAAGCCCGGCTGGTTGGAATGAAGTAGCACAGCAAACCATTGATGAAATTATCAATGAAGCCAATGATTATATTCAAGAATTGAATGATCAATTTACTAACCCGTCCGGTAATGGAGGCAAGAATTCACAAATCTGAGATTCAGCAGGAAAATTTACTCTTTTATATTCAAATAATTAGAACTTATACCTGATTACTTACTCCCTATCCAATTTTACTCATATGAATAACAAACAAAATTGATTATGTAACAATTCTCCAGCCTATATTCCTACTTCGCTTGTGCTTCTGACTCAATGCTGGCTGAAAATTTGATAA
>CAKKRO010000140.1:0-2824 GCA_919902625.1 Nitrosomonadaceae bacterium | reverse complement strand
CTATATTCCTACTTCGCTTGTGCTTCTGACTCAATGCTGGCTGAAAATTTGATAAGTAATAAGTATTATGCTGCGTCAGTCAACCTATCGGTATTTATTATCTAAATGATATTTATTTCCTATCACGCAATAGCTCCCGGTGATCCTATATCCTGATCTGGTTTGGACAAGAGCAATATTAAAGAGTAAAATCCTGGCTCTTTACACTGGGTAATTTAATAATCGGAGAATTTTATGTCAATCACAATCGACCAAAAAGCACAGGTAGTGCGCGACTATCAAAGAGCCGAAGGGGATACTGGTTCTCCAGAAGTTCAGGTTGCACTGTTAACAACCCGAATCAATGACTTGATTGGACACTTTAAAACACATGTCAAGGATCATCATTCTCGTCGTGGCTTATTGCGGATGGTAGGCCGTCGCCGTAAGCTGCTCGATTATTTAAAACGTCGTAATATTGATGCTTATCAGACACTGATTGAACGCCTTGGTTTGCGCAAGTAAATGCTCTCCGTGAACCCGGCTGGCAGCAAATTAAGTAGATCATTTTCCATTAAAATGGCCAAACAGCCAATAATAGGGTTTGGTGGCCATTTAAAATTTTGGAAAAATTCATCAAAAAAGGATTGTTAATTGAAACCTATCAAGAAGAGTATTACCTACGGACGTCATCAACTTACACTGGAAACAGGCGAAATAGCTAGACAAGCACATGGCGCAGTAGTAGTTACAATGGATGATACAGTAGTACTTGTTACCGTAGTGGGTGCAAAAAATATAAAGCCTGGACAGGATTTCTTTCCATTAACAGTGGATTATCAAGAGAAGTTTTATGCTGCAGGTAGAATACCCGGAAGTTTCTTTAAGCGGGAAGGTCGTCCATCAGAAAAAGAAACACTGACTTCCAGATTAATTGATCGCCCGATTCGTCCGCTCTTCCCTGAAGGTTTCTATAATGAAGTGCAAGTAGTCGCTACTGTCATGTCGTCTGACAATGAGGTGGATGCAGATATTCCTTCTATAATAGGCACTTCAGCAGCGCTCATACTTTCCGGCATACCATTTGATGGCCCTCTTGGCGCTGCTCGCGTTGGTTATATTAACAATGAATATGTATTAAATCCAACAACTTCAGAGCTTAAGGATACCCAATTGAATCTGGTTGTTGCTGGAACAAAACAAGCGGTTCTTATGGTGGAATCTGAGGCAATGGAGCTATCCGAAGAAGTCATGCTGGGCGCTGTTATGTATGGGCATGAGCAAATGCAAGCAGTCATTAATGCAATTAATGAATTTGCTGATGAAGCGGGTGTAACTGCGTGGGATTGGACACCGCCTGCAAAGGATACTGCTCTTGAGGAAAAGATCGCCCAAATAGCCGAAACAGATTTACGGCAAGCTTTCAAGATAAAACAAAAACAAGCCCGTTCCGAAGCTATCGAAGCAATTAGCCAACGTATTTCTACTGAAATTGGCGTTGATACAGAAGATGGCCCCAATCTGCAATCTTTCAAGGAAGCTTTTTTTGCACTGGAATCAAAAATTGTACGTAACCAAATTCTTGACGGAGAACCTCGGATAGACGGTCGCGGCACACGCACTGTTAGAGCCATTACGATTCGAAATGGCGTACTACCTCGCACACATGGTTCAGCGCTATTCACACGAGGTGAAACACAGGCATTGGCAGTGGCAACACTGGGTACAGCGCGTGATGAACAAAAAATTGATTCCCTGCAAGGTGATTATAACGATCGATTTATGTTGCATTACAACATGCCGCCCTATGCTACCGGTGAAATAGGTCGTGTAGGTACCCCGAAACGTCGTGAAATTGGCCATGGACGTCTTGCAAAACGTGCTCTGGTAGCGGTTCTGCCTTCACCAGAAGAATTTGGCTATTCTTTGCGCGTGGTGTCTGAAATTACTGAGTCGAATGGCTCCAGCTCAATGGCATCAGTTTGTGGGGGCTGCCTCGCTCTGATGGATGCCGGTGTTCCATTAAAAGCACATGTAGCGGGCATTGCCATGGGACTTATTAAAGATGGTAATCGCTTTGCTGTACTGACTGATATTCTCGGCGATGAAGATCACTTGGGAGACATGGATTTTAAAGTAGCCGGTACTGAAAAGGGCATTACTGCATTACAGATGGATATTAAAATCCAGGGCATTACTAAAGATATCATGCATGCAGCACTGATACAGGCTCATGAAGGACGATTGCATATCCTTCAAATCATGAAGCAGGCATTACCTTCCACTCGTGAAGATATTTCAGTCCATGCACCACGTATTATTAAACTCAAAATTAACCCAGAAAAAATTCGTGATGTAATCGGCAAAGGTGGTGCGGTCATACGCACACTCACTGAAGAAACAGGCACTATCATTGATATAACAGATGATGGCTCAGTAACCATTGCTTGTGTCAGTGCCGAAGGGGGAGAACTTGCCAGAAAACGCATTGAAGATATTACCGCTGAAGTTGAAGTTGGCAAGGTTTATGAAGGTATCGTCTTAAAACTGCTTGATTTTGGTGCTATTGTTAGCGTTCTTCCCGGCAAAGACGGCCTGTTACATATTTCTCAAATCGCCAACGAACGTGTCAATAATGTTTCTGATCACCTTAGCGAAGGTCAGCAAATACGAGTTAAAGTACTTGAAGCCGATGATAAAGGAAGGCTTCGCTTGAGCATGAAAGCAGCATCTACCGAAGGTAGCACCGATACCGATCCTGCTCCAGAAGAATCTTAGATTCCAATTTGTACTATAGATGCAAAATACTTAAACCCTGTACTGATGACAGGGTTTTTTTATTTCT
>CAKKRO010000139.1 GCA_919902625.1 Nitrosomonadaceae bacterium | reverse complement strand
TATATTCGTGCAGAAAGCCGCCTGGTTTCCGTGATTGGGCTTGATGATATTATCGTGATAGAGACTGCTGATGCTGTACTGGTCATGCACAAAAGCAAAACTCAACAACTCAAATCCGTGATCGAGCATTTTGAAGCCAATCAACGTAAGGAGCATCTCGAACATTTGCGAATCCACCGCCCTTGGGGTTGGTATGAGGGAATCGATAAAGGAGAACGTTTCCAGGTTAAGCGAATCATGGTTAAACCGGGGGAAAAGCTTTCATTGCAAATGCATCATCATAGAGCGGAACATTGGATTGTGGTCAGCGGTACCGCCAAAGTGATTGTGGAAAATAAAGAAACCCTGTTTGCAGAAAATCAATCCACTTATATACCTGTGGGTAAGCCTCATCGTCTTGAGAATCCTGGAAAGATTCCTTTGCATTTAATCGAGGTCCAGTCAGGAGCCTATCTGGGGGAGGATGATATTGTAAGATTTGAGGATTCTTACGGGCGTACAACCAAGAAACCATCTTGAGATGGAAAATATGACCGGGTAGATGTCAGGATTGGATTGGCTGCTTAATTCCCGCCACGGTGTTACAGGCATCTTCAATGCGCTATAATCACCCGCTTTATTTCACTGATTGATCAAAATAATGTTGCAAGGAATGAGCCTCGCCTGTGTCCGTGGTGACCGCGAGCTATTTACGGATATCAATTTTTCTCTCGAAGCAGGCGGCTTAATGCAGGTGAGCGGCCCTAACGGCAGCGGCAAGACCAGTTTGTTGCGCATGTTATGTGGACTATCGAATCCTGCTGCGGGTGAAATTCGCTGGTGTGGAACGGCTATTCGTTCTTTGGGGGGTGATTATCTTGCTGCTATGACTTACATTGGTCATTTAAGTGGCACTAAAGATGATTTGACAGCCATTGAGAATTTACGTATTTCAAGCGCGCTGGCAGGCTCTGAAATCAATGCAACGCAAGCAAATGATGCGCTCAGGTATATGGGGCTGGGTGGAAGAGAAACATTGCCGGTTAAGGTTCTGTCACAGGGTCAGCGGCGCCGTGTGGCATTGGCGCGTTTGCTTGTTTGTAAAACGGCTTTATGGATTCTGGATGAACCTTTGGTTGCATTGGATGTGATGGCGGTTCAGTTGATCCAGGAGTTGCTGGAGCAGCATTTGAAGCAAGGCGGCATGGTGGTGATGACAACACATCAGGAAATTGATATTACCGCAGTATCTATTATGCAGTTGCAACTGGCTTGATATATTTATGTGGATAATTAAACGTGATCTTTTGCTGGCTGTGCGACGCCAATCCGATGTATTGACGACTTTGTTTTTTTTCATCATCGTGGTCAGTTTGTTTCCGCTCAGTGTAGGGCCGGAAATGAACATGCTGCGAACAATGGCGCCTGGTGTGGTTTGGGTTGCGGCGCTATTGGCTTCGATGTTATCCCTGGGCAGAATGTTCTCTAATGATTATCTGGATGGCACATTGGAGCAGATGTTGCTATCACCCCAATCGTTATCACTTTTGGTGCTTGGAAAAGCTTTGGCGCATTGGCTGGTGACAGGAGTGCCGTTGGTATTGATGGCGCCTGTGTTGGGTATTCAGTATGATTTGCCGGTGGATGCATTATTTGTTCTGACGGTAACTTTATTGCTGGGCACCCCTGTATTAAGTTTAATAGGGGCGATAGGCGCGGCACTGACTCTGGGGCTGCGGGGTGGCGGTGTGCTGGTCTCTTTATTGGTGCTGCCCTTATATATTCCTGTATTGATTTTTGGCGCTGGCGCGGTTGAAGCGAATATGGCGGGAGTTGGATTTGACGCGCACTTGTCATTAATCGGTGCATTTCTCCTTGTGTCACTGGTTTTTGCACCTTGGGCGGCCGCATCTTCCTTACGGGTTTCACTGGAATAAATAAGGTCCTCAAAAAAGTCATTTAGAACGGATCATTGTATTTATTGCATAAATTATGCTTTCTGAAACTTTCAATGCGCTGAATTTACTAATAGAAAGCAATTCTTGATTTTGTGTTTTTAGTATAGAATTGGCGGCTGCAAAATTCAGGGTCAAGATCGACAAATCGGCACACAATTTAATATGAAGAATTACAAAATTTAATATGGCTATTAATTGGTTCAAATATTCTTCCCCTGCAAGTTTTTACTCACTGGCTGGAAAAATGATTCCAGTATTTGTTGTTGCTTCGGTGATATTACTGGTGGCGGGACTTTATGTCGGTTTTTTTGTGGCACCCACCGACTTTCAGCAGGGTGAAGCTTATCGGATTATTTTCATTCATGTGCCTGCAGCTTGGATGTCGATGTTTCTTTACGTTGTGATGGCCTTCTGGGCAGGTATTGGGCTGGCTTTCAACACCCGGCTTTCTTCCATGTTTGCGACAGCGATTGCACCAACGGGTGCCATGTTTACCTTTATTGCGCTATGGACTGGTGCGTTATGGGGAAAACCCATGTGGGGGACATGGTGGGTATGGGATGCACGATTAACTTCCGAGTTGATCTTGTTATTTCTTTATATTGGTTTTATGTCATTACAGGCAGCCATTGATGATCCTCGCCGTGCTGATAAAGCAGGTGCAATCATAGCCTTGGTGGGTGTAGTCAATATTCCGATTATCTATTTTTCGGTGCAGTGGTGGAATACCTTGCATCAAGGCGCGTCGGTGAGCGTTAATCAGGCGCCTTCGATGGCAACGACCATGCTGATGGGCATGCTGATAATGGTACTGGCAAGCTGGATGTATTCCATTGCAGTCATATTAAAACGTACACGTGTCATCATTCTTGAGCGCGAAAGCCATACAGCATGGGTGGCAGAGTTACGGAAGAAGGAGGCTGTACGATGAATTGGTCAAGTATGTCAGAGTTTTTCTCAATGGGTGGGTATGGACTCTATGTGTGGGGTTCATATATTGTGACATTTATTTGTGTCATCGGTGAGATCCTGTTAATTACAAATCGCCGACGAACTTTAGAGAAGCAATACGGTCTCATTCACGACTTAAATAAAAAAGAGACAAAAAATGAAACCACGTCATAAGAAACTTGCAATTATTGCCTCAGGAGTTACTGCATTAGGTGTGGCTGCTATCCTGGTACTGAATGCCTTTCAAAGTAATCTGGTTTTTTTCTTTAGCCCATCACAAGTTGTTGCAAAAGAAGCGCCCATAGGCAAGAGCTTTCGTATTGGCGGATTAGTTGCAGAAGGCAGTGTTCAGCGTGAAGATAGCAGCACAACAGTTCGCTTTGCAGTGACGGATACAGCTGAAACGATTCCAGTGGTGTATACAGGCATTCTTCCGGATCTGTTTAAAGAAGGTAAAGGCGTTGTTGCGCAGGGAAAAATATCTGCCAATGGTATTTTCGAGGCTGATGAAGTACTCGCCAAGCATGATGAAAATTATATGCCGCCCGAAGCAGCGGAAGCTTTAGAGCAAGCGGCTAAAGCACAAAAAGCGTCTCTGGCGCAATAATTTTTTACAGGTATTTTGCCGATACTGGGCAAGATATTTGTTTGATATCTCATATTAATAACTTATAAGCTAAAATCATGATTCCAGAAATTGGTAACTTCTCCCTGATTCTCGCTCTCCTTTTGGCTATCATCCAAGGAACACTCCCTATTATTGGCGCAGCCCGTGGTATTCCATCGTGGATAGCATTAGCCAAACCGGTGGTTCAGGGGCAATTCGTTTTTGTTTTAATCGCATTTTTATGTTTGGGGTACTCTTTTTTTAGTAGTGATTTTTCGGTAATGAATGTGGCAAGGAACTCCAATGCGGAATTACCTGTTCATTTCCGGATAGCCGCTACATGGGGATCTCATGAGGGTTCTTTACTATTATGGGTGCTCATGCTGGCAGGATGGTCTGTGGCTGTCAGCGTTTTTAGCAAGCAATTACCGGATGACATGGTGGCGCGGGTTCTAGGTGTCTTGGGCCTTGTCAGTGTGGGCTTTCTGCTATTCATGTTATTTACGTCAAACCCATTTGACCGCTTATTACCAGCCGCACTGGAAGGCAATGATTTGAATCCATTACTGCAGGATGCTGGAATGGTCATTCATCCTCCTATGCTTTATATGGGTTATGTGGGATTCTCGGTTGCTTTTGCTTTTGCTATTGCGGCTTTGCTGAGTGGCAAACTGGATGCGACGTGGGCGCGTTGGTCACGTCCTTGGACTACAGTTGCCTGGGTGTTCTTAACTTTTGGAATCATGCTGGGTAGCTGGTGGGCCTATTATGAATTGGGTTGGGGAGGTTGGTGGTTCTGGGATCCGGTAGAAAATGCATCGTTTATGCCTTGGCTGGTCGGTACAGCATTGCTTCATTCATTAGCGGTTACTGAGAAGCGTGGCAGTTTCAAGAGTTGGACAGTCTTGCTGGCGATCAGTACATTTGCATTAAGTCTGCTCGGTACATTCTTGGTACGGTCAGGCGTACTGACTTCTGTACATGCTTTTGCAACAGATCCGGCGCGTGGTGTCTTTATTCTTGCATTCCTGGTCATTGTTACCAGTTGTTCGTTGTTACTGTTTGCATGGCGGGCGCCTAAAGTTGGCTTGGGTGGCAAGTTTGATTTGCTGTCACGTGAATCATTGTTACTGGCTAATAACTTGTTGTTATTAGTGGCGGCAGGCAGTGTTCTGCTGGGAACGCTTTATCCTTTGATCATTGATGCCCTTGGTCTTGGCAAACTATCGGTCGGCCCGCCCTATTTTGAAGCTGTGTTTGTACCGATCATGACACCGGCAATTTTTCTGATTGGTGTTGGCCCTATTTCACGCTGGAAACAAATGAGTCTGCCTACATTGGCTATTCGCTTGCGTTGGGCTTTTGCCGTGAGTGTGATTTCTGCCTTGATTGCGCCCTATTTCATGGGTGAATGGAAACCGTTAGTCAGCTTTGGATTACTGTTAGCTTTCTGGATTATTGTCTGTGCTTTCGTTAACCTTAAGCACCGCTTAAGCAATAGCGGGCAGGGCAGTCTCTTTACTCGTTTAGCCAGACAGTCCAGAAGTTATTATGGCATGCACTGTGCACATCTGGGAGTGGCTGTATTCATTATTGGCGTAACACTGGTCAATGGTTATGAAACAGAAAAAGATGTACGCATGGATGTCGGCAGCAAGGTTACTGTGGGTGGATACACGTTCCAGTTTAATGGCGTGAGTGATGCTGTTGGCCCTAATTATAAAGCAGTGATTGGTGATATCGGTGTCATTAAAGATGATAAGGTCGTTCGTACTTTGCATCCTGAAAAACGAACCTACAATGCATCCGGTATGGCAATGACAGAAGCCGCTATTGATACCGGTTTATTCCGTGATCTTTATGTTGCATTGGGTGAACCATTAGCCAACAATGCCTGGGTAGTCCGTGCTTATCATAAACCGTTTGTTGACTGGATCTGGCTCGGATGCTTATTGATGGCGATTGGCGGCGTTCTTTCTGTGACAGACCGCCGTTATCGTTTGAAAATTACCAAAATGAGCCATGTTGCTGCCAAGACTGTAGAAACTGAGAACCCGCAAGAAGAAATTCCTGCAACAGCGATTCCTTCGGTCAGTAATCCTGTGTTGGCTACGGAGACAAGAAAGGTATGACGCGATACTTAATTCCACTATTTGCTTTTATAGTGCTGGCTGCATTCTTGCTGGTTGGCCTTACGCTAAATCCACGACAGGTTCCATCACCGCTTATTGATAAACCGGCACCTGTATTTCAACTGAATCATTTACATGAACCTGATAAGGTGATGACATCTGAAGATAACCTGGGTAAGGTTTGGTTGCTGAATGTATGGGCTTCGTGGTGTGTTGCGTGCCGTGATGAGCATCCATTGCTGGTTCAATTGGCAAATTCCGGCATTGTTCCGATCTATGGACTTAACTATAAAGATGAAAACACGACAGCCATGCAATGGCTGAAACGATATGGGGATCCTTACACGATCAGTGTTGTTGATCCAAATGGGAGAGTTGGCATTGATTACGGTGTTTACGGCGTCCCTGAAACATATGTTATCGATAAGAAAGGAATTATAAGACACAAACAAATTGGGCCGGTAACAGTGGATTCGTTACAAAAAACCATTATCCCGCTCATCATTGAATTGCAGAGGCAAGCCTAGTGAATTTCTCTCAACTGCTTAAGAATTACGGTCGATATGATTTATTGACGTCATATCGATTGGGTAGCGTAAAAGGATTAATTATTCTTCTTCTTTTGATCTTTATTGTTCCTTCGTCGGCATGGTCAAAAGAAGCAATACCGGTTGCAGAGGATCCGGAAATTGAAAAAAGGATGCTTGCATTAACGATGGATTTGCGTTGTCTGGTTTGCCAGAATGAATCCATTGCTGATTCTCGTGCTGATTTCTCCAATGATATAAGACGCGAAATTCGTACACAAATCAAAGCAAACAAGAGTGATCAGGAGATCATTCAGTTTCTGGTTGACCGCTATGGCGATTTTGTTCTTTATAATCCGCCGATGAAGCCGACAACGATACTGTTATGGTTTGGTCCTGTTGCCTTATTTGTTGTTGGGCTTGGATCATTAGTCGTTTATCTCAGACGTCGGCGTGAACAAATAGAAGAAGTATCACTATCAGAAACAGAACTTAAGAAAGCTGAGGCTTTGCTGAACGACAATAAAGGTAAGAACGTATGACGGCATTCTGGATTATTTCGGGTATTTTTATCGTAACAGCGTTGCTGTTTATTATTCCTACGCTTTTAAGAAATAGAGATGTTCAACAAGAAACGGTAGAACATGATGCTGTCAATATAACGGTTTATCGTGACCAGCTCGCCGAACTTGATAATGATTTGGAAAATGACATCCTGACCCGGGAACAATATAACAAAAGTAGACAAGAACTACAGCAGCGCATGTTGCTGGATGTTCCTGAGAGAGAAAAAATGATTATCAAGAAGAATAAAAAAATTCATAATATTGCATTATCGACCGTTATTGGGCTGACTTTGCCGCTTGCCGCAGTTTTTCTGTATTTGGTGATTGGGGATACGCGCGGATTATTGCCACAAGCACAACTTGCCAACGCAACACAAATGAATCGCGGCGGTGAGGCATCACCTTCCGGGCATGACAATTTCTCATCGGTTTTAGATAATCTTATTGCAAGGCTTAATAATAATCCTGAAGATATTGAAGGATGGATTATGCTGGGTCGTACTTATGCAATTATGGAACGATATACCGAAGCCAGTAATACCTACGCAAAGCTGGTAGAACTGGTTCCGAATAATCCGCAGATACTTAGCGATTATGCCGATGTGTTAGCGATGAAGAATCAAGGGAATTTGGCGGGTAAACCGACTGAACTGATTTTTGAGGCTTTGCGAATTGATCCACAATACCCAAAGGCGCTGGCTTTGGCCGGTACCGCTGAGTTTGAGCAAGGAAAATTCGAGCAGGCAGCCGTGCATTGGGAAAAATTGCTGGAATTGATCCCTGCTGACTCGCAACTGGCGAAATCGGTTAAAGAAAGTATTGATGAAGCTAAAACCTTGGCTGCAGGCGGTCAGGTAGCGGCATCAGAACAGCAAGCCAGAATACCAGAGGCACAACAGCAGCCACAACAAGCCAATGTTCTACCTGAAAAGGCATCTGTCGATGCGAGTGCACCGGTATCATCCATTTCTATTTCCGGGCAAGTGAGCATTAGTAAAGAACTGGCATCGAAAGCCTCACCAAATGACACATTGTTTATTTATGCGCGAGCCAAAACAGGACCTAAAATGCCTCTGGCTATTTTACGTTTGAAGGCAAGCGATCTGCCAGCCACATTTACACTAACCGATGATATGGCGATGACACCTACCATGAAAATGTCCAGTTTTCCCGAGGTGGTTATTGAAGCAAGAATTTCTAAGTCAGGGCAAGCTGTTCCTGCCAGTGGAGATCTTCAAGGATTCAGCCAACCGGTCAAGATTGGCAATAATAATATTGCCATATTGATTGATAAGCAAATTCCATAATCATCTGTTTCATTGAATGATAAAGAATCTGACAAACCTATGTTAACACTTGATCATCCTGTAGATGATTTTGTATTGCCTTCAACGGACGGACAGGAATTCTCGCTAATCGCCAATGCCGGGAAGAATCTGGTTATTTATTTTTATCCAAAAGATAATACGCCGGGATGTACGACGGAGGGCGAGGATTTTCGTGATAACTGGCATGCATTTACTGAGAAAAACTGTGTGATAGTGGGTATTTCTCGTGACAGCATTAAATCACACGAGAATTTTAAGGAAAAAATGAAATTTCCTTTTGAACTATTGAGTGATGTTGATGAAACAGTCTGCAAGTTATTTCATGTCATGAAAATGAAGAATATGTATGGCAAGCAGGTTCGCGGTATTGAGCGCAGTACTTTTGTTATAGATGCTCAAGGTATATTGCGGAAAGAATGGCGTGGCGTCAAAGTGCCGGGGCATGTGCGAGAAGTCCTGGATTTTGTTAATACACTTCAGTAAAAAACTCACATAGACAATT
>CAKKRO010000138.1 GCA_919902625.1 Nitrosomonadaceae bacterium | reverse complement strand
CTCATGTCAAATACATCACATGAAAACTTCACACTCACCTGGCCGGATCAATAATGCAAATAGAAGTCAAAGAGAAATCCAAATACGCCATCGTGGCGGCCGTTCAACTGCCGGGTGTGAGCGATGTCGAGTTCGAGGCGTCGCTGAGCGAGCTGAGTGAACTCGCAAGAACACTGGGGTATGAGGTTGTCAGCACGTTCGTGCAGAAGCGCTCCAGCTTCGATACGACGGCCTACCTTGGTGTCGGCAAGCGGCAGCAAATACGTTGCTTTGTGAACAATGAATCCGAGTCCGCCGGGTTCGAGGAAATAGTCGCCAGCCCTGATAGCCGGGACATCGACACCCTCTTGGTCGATCACGAGATTTCACCCTCACAGGCGCGCAACCTCGAAAAGGAGGTTGGCTGCGAGGTGATGGACCGCACCATGGTCATTCTCGAAATTTTTCACCGCAACGCCCGTTCCCGCGCTGCACGCGCTCAGGTGGAGATCGCGCATCTTGGGTACATGGCGCCGCGCCTGCGCGAGGCGGCGAAGCTTGCGGGGCCGCAAGGGCGGCAGCGTAGCGGTGTCGGTGGCCGGGGGGGCGGCGAGTCGCACACTGAGTTGGATCGACGCAAGATCCGTGACCGTATCGCCGAACTTCAACAGGAGATCGTTGCGATGGATGTCGAGCGCAAGACGCAACGCGCGCGGCGGCAAGAGCGTCAGGGAGTTGCTGGCGTGGCGCTCGTCGGCTATACGAATGCCGGCAAATCCACTTTGATGCGTGCTCTCACGGGAAGCGAAGTGCTGGTCGCGAATAAACTCTTCGCCACGCTTGATACCACAGTGCGGGCCCTCCATCCGGAGAGCGTACCACGCGTGCTCGTCAGTGATACGGTCGGTTTCATCAAGAACCTGCCGCACGGGCTCGTCGCCTCGTTCAAGTCAACGCTGGACGAGGCGCTTGATGCATCCCTGCTGCTTCACGTCATTGATGCCAGCGATCCTGGGTTTGAGCGCCAGCTTGAGGTTACCGATAAAGTACTCGAGGAGATCGGTGCGAATATCGTGCCGCGCATTCGCGTTTTCAACAAGATCGACCACATCGGCGATGCAATAGCGCAGGCTGAACGCGAAGCGGCCTTGCGAACTCAATATCCGGATTGTGTGGTGATGAGCGCACGCCATCCTGGTGATGTTGCGAAGCTACACCAGAAGATCGTCGCGTTTTTCCAGCAGAATCTGGTTGAGGCCGAGATTTTCCTTCCTTGGTCGGCACAGCAGTTGCGTGGGAGAATCTACGCGAGCTGTCAAGTGTTGGAGGAACGCTCAGACAGTGAGGGCGCCTTCTTTCGGGTTCGCGGCGAGCCCGATGCCGTCAATAACCTGCGTGAGCAGTTTGGCTAGAGTGTG
>CAKKRO010000137.1 GCA_919902625.1 Nitrosomonadaceae bacterium | reverse complement strand
TTGATCCCAAAATTGCCCGCATGATATTGGCGGCAAAAAATGAAAATTGCCTGCACGAAATTCTGATCATTACGGCTGCGCTAAGTTTGCAAGATCCGCGCGACCGGCCATTTGATCAGCAGATGGCTGCCGATAATGCCCACCGCCGTTTCCAGGATGAGCGCTCGGATTTTCTGTCTTATCTGAAAATGTGGGATTTCTTTGATGAATTATTAAAACATAAGAAATCAACCCGCAAACTGATCGACCAATGCCGGGAAAATTTCCTGTCTTACCGGCGCTTGCGGGAATGGCGTGAGATTCATGGCCAATTGCATGTATTGATCAGTGAATTAGGCTTAAAGCCCAATGAAATACCGGCCGGTTATGATGAGATTCATCGCGCTTTGTTGGCTGGATTGCTCGGGAATGTCGGGTTTAAAACCGAAAAGGAAGGCGAATATCTGGGGGCTCGCGGTATCAAGTTCGCAATTTTCCCCGGTTCGGTGCTCAAAAAAGGCAAAGCCAAGTGGGTCGTCGCTGCGGAATTGGTAGAAACCAGTAAGCTGTATGCGCGCTGTGTCGCCCGGATTGATCCGGCCTGGCTGGAAAGAATTGCGGGGAATTTATGCAAGAAACACTATTTTGATCCGCATTGGGAAAAGAAACAGGCACAAGTGGTGGCGTATGAACGCGTCACGTTGTACGGCTTAATCATTGTCACTAAGCGGCCGATCCATTACGGCCCGATTAATCCCAAAGAATCCCGCGAGATTTTTATCCGCTCGGCGCTGGTTGCCGGGGAGTACGTCACGCAAGCGCCTTTCTTCACGCATAATCAGGCATTGATTCATGAAATCGAGGAATTGGAGCATAAAGCGCGGCGGCAGGATGTGCTGGTTGATGAGCAAGAAATTTTTGCTTTTTACGATGCCATCATTCCGGAAAAAATAACGAACGGTGCGGGATTTGAAAAATGGCGGAAACAGGCTGAGCAACAAGATTCCAAGTTGCTTTATCTAAAACGTGAATTGCTGATGCGCCATCAGGCCGGTCATGTCACGGAAGTTCAGTTTCCAG
>CAKKRO010000136.1:24699-35004 GCA_919902625.1 Nitrosomonadaceae bacterium | reverse complement strand
ACTCCCTGAATCTGGATAGTCAAAACGGGGGTTTTACTGTTTTTGGGCGCGTTATTTTTGATGGCATGAATGCCATTGATGCTATTGAAAATCTGCCGGTAACCAATCTAGGCGGCAACCTTGCTGCCGCCCCGACTATCGATTTTGACGGTTCCCAAATTTTAGTTAAAAACTTTGTACAGGTTGATCAGGTTGCAGTAACCAAGGTCTCCGGTATATTCAGCGGAGATATTTTAAGCTTTGCTGTCATCACTGAGACCGGCGGTCTCTTTGAAGTCAAAATGCAATTGATCCAAACAAGTCCAGAGATTATATTTGAACTTGATCTTACCAGCATCACTCCTTTGCACACAGGCACCGCCACCGTAGCAACATTCTCATCGCTAAACGGGTTATTAAAGATACCATCCGTCATGATCAATGCTTCAACAGTGATCAATAATGTAACAATGAAATTAACCCACGCTGAATCGTATCAATTTACTTTGCAAAGCTATGAATAAACCCATTAATTCTTAGCACAGATGCTAACCAGAAATTCAATACATTCTATTCAACAGGTTACAGGGTATGAAAAAACCGCTTAGCCGGATCCTGGTCATCAATGATGAGAAGTTGATCTTGAAGGAATTCATCAAGGGATTGAATGCCGCCGCCAAATCCATGGAAAACCCCTGTGGTATTATATTTACCGGCGTAACCACTGCGCACGAAGCGCTCCAGTCAATTGAGCACGATGGTGACATTCAGGCATTGGTCGTCGATGACCGGCTTTACACCTTAAAAAATGCAGGGAAGCATGCGCGCGATCTGCAAATGACCGCGCTGGAATTGGTGCAAAAGGTTACCAATTTCCGTCCTGAACTGAATATTTACATCCTGATTGCCCAAGAACAGGAAGATGAAGTGGTGGATGCGCTTTTCTCCGAGACTGTCGATGGCTATTTCTATCGTGAAGAGCGCGATTACCGGGGCATGTACCGCATTCTCAATGCCCAACTGCAGGAAAAAGCGCGCACGCCTTTTTATGACCAACTCAAGAATTATGTGTTGATGGCCAAGGATGCATGGCATACCCCAGGGCATTCTTCCGGCGACTCATTGCGCGACAGTCCTTGGGTCAGCGATTTTTATGAATTCATCGGCGAACATATCTTCCGCGCCGATCTGTCGGTATCCGTGCCGATGCTTGATTCGTTGATGGAACCCATCGGCGTCATCGCAGAAGCACAAAAAATTGCGGCCAAAGCCTTCGGCGCGCGCCGCACATTCTTTGCCACCAACGGCACCTCCACCGCCAACAAGGTCATTTTCCAGACACTGCTGGCTCCAGGCAACAAGCTGTTACTGGATCGCAATTGCCATAAATCGGTGCATCATGGCGTGGTGCTATCGGGCGCTCATCCGATTTATCTGGATTCCTCAGTCAACAAGAAATTCAACATTTACGGGCCGGTGCCCAAACAAACGATATTCGAAGCCATTGAGACGCATGACGATGCGCAGGCGCTGATCCTGACCAATTGCACTTATGATGGCCTGCGCTATGATTTGCCGCCCATTATTCAAGCAGCCCATGCCAAAGGCATCAAAGTGATCATTGACGAGGCCTGGTATGGCTTCGCCCGCTTTCACCCGGCTTTCCGTCCCACCGCGCTGGAAGCCGGCGCCGACTACGCCACCCAGAGCACCCACAAGGTACTGTCCGCTTTCTCGCAATCCAGCATGATTCATGTCAATGACCCTGATTTCAATGAGCATCTGTTTCGCGAGAACTTCAACATGCACACGTCGACCAGCCCGCAGTACAGCATGATCGCCAGCCTGGATATTGCCCGCAAACAGGCCATGCTGGAAGGATATAAATTACTTTCCCGCACACTGGAACTGGCCGGGGAATTGCGCGCCCAAATCAATTCCACCGGAGTTTTCCAGGTACTGGAACTCCCCGACCTGCTGCCGGATGAAATAAAACAGGACGCTATTCAACTCGACCCCACCAAAGTAACGGTGGATATTTCCCGTTGCGGGTTTACCGTGGAAGAGCTGATTCAGGAATTGTTCGAGCGCTTTAATATCCAGGTGGAGAAATCCACTTTCAACACGCTCACCTTGCTGCTCACCATCGGCACCACGCGCAGCAAGGTATCGCGCCTGTACGATGCCTTGATGCGCATCGCCCGTGAAAACCGCGCCCCGCGAAGACTGTACCGGATCACGGAAATCCCTCGTTTTACCGAACTGAAATACCTGCCGCGCGATGCGTTCTACTGCGGCGGTGAGTTGATGCCGCTGCTCGACGAACAGGATAAAGTCAATTCAACCCTGAATGGCCGGGTATGCGCCGACCAGATCACCCCCTACCCGCCCGGCATCCCGGTGCTGGTTCCCGGGCAAACAGTCACGCAGGAAGTCACTCAGTATCTGGTCAGCATGTTACGTTCACAAAAACGTATCGAAGTGCATGGCATTGTTTTTGACGGCTATCTGCCGTGCCTGAGACTATTGACCCTCGCCGAGGAAAAAAACCTGAAAAGGCTGGGTAAATAAACACAAAAATTTTTATTCATATTATGATGCCGTTGCAACTACACAAGGAGAATGATCATGGCCAAAGGACAGCAACGAAAAAACAAAGAAGCGAAGAAACCCAAGAAGGAAACACCGAAGTAATTGGTTTGTTCGAATAGAAAAGCCAAGGTCGTGAATCAAGAATAAAACCGATGAATTCTTGCCTCGTTATTCTTGATTCGCGACTTGATACAGGCAGCTACTGAATAAAGACAATAATCTTAGATGCGATTGCAAAAAATTGAAGATCCGTCATGATGGCCTTTATTGGGCAAAGAATTATCCGCTAAGTTTTAGGTTTATCTAAAATTATTATGCAACTATTGATATTCATAACATGATAAAAACAAAAGATAGATTAATAATGATAGAGATCGTAGCCAGAAATAGGCAGTGTCGTTGTTCTGCCAGTAGTCTGCCTAATTCTAGTTAGGTATCACATGCAGCCCGCGAAGATCACAGCCGACACCGACATTCGCCAAGAGAGCATTCTGCGCCGCTACATGGATTTACCGAAGCTGCTTGACCTGCTCCATACGAGGTCGCTGTACTTTCGGCGCGCTGACGGATTCTCCGACCGCCTGGAGGGAGCCCTGTTCCCGAGTTTCCGACAATCTCTGGACGAGGCGTTCGCGCAAAAGGAGGTGCCTCATGGCGCAGACTACTTCTATCGGCGGGCGAGAGTGGGAAACTATGTCAGTTGTTGGACGATCGGCGCCCGAGACAACATGGCTCTGTGGCAGCTCTACGGTGGAGTGAAGACCTCCATTGCCGTGACGTCCACTGTTGACCGCCTCATCAAATGCGCCTTTGCTTGGAATCGGTCTACGCACCTCCACAAGGTAAAGTACGTTGATCATCGCCGAGTCCGAAACTACATCATGGGTCACTACACTGACGTCCTGCAGTACAAGAGCGATGCATACAAGTACGAGAGAGAACTCCGAGTGGTCGTGCCGCAGCAGGACGATGGGTGGGAGCACAATCCAATCGGAATATGGCTTGCCCTGCCAAGCGTCGACTCACTTATCAGAAGTGTTGTTGTGGCACCGGAAGCTGACCCAAGTTTTCTCGCCGCCGTGCGCGAACTTTGCAAACGCTACGGCCTAACAGCTCCAGTCAGGCGCTCAACGTTGTCACTGGTTCCGGTATGACACCTAACATGGCGCTTAACCTCGCTCCCTGCGGTCGCTGGACGCTGCGCGATAAGGCCGCGCAGCGCCGGTTAGCTCTACGTTGAGGCTGTAGAAAAACCCAATTTTCCCGATCAACTTATGCCGTGAAACTGGCATAATCTTCCCATCGGATAAGACACAAGGGGGACGAGATGGCGCGCTTCAAACTGGTCCATAAAGGCTTGAAATTTCTACCAGTCGACTTTGATCGGCAGGTACTGCCGGGAAGTTTTGAATTCGCCTTATGCCATCTGGTTGATCAAGAACTAGACCTCTCCGGCTTTCATAAACGTTATAAAAATGATTCCGAAGGCGCTTCGGCGTTTGACCCTGCTGTTCTCATTAAAATTGTTTTACTGGCCTATAGCCGAGGCATAATCAGCAGCCGTAAAATTGAAACAGCATGCCGTGAGAACGTTCTATTTATCGCCGTCTCAGGTGACAATCAGCCGCACTTCACCACGCTCGCAGGGTTCATTGCCAATATGGGTGAACTGGTTGCCAAACTCTTCGCGCAAGAGAAGCGAAAAGGGGTCGTACCCCTATTGATGCATTTATAGCACTTTTTGGTTAATTCCTCATTGCATCAAACTTCCAGCCAATAATTTCCTGGTAAGTGACCATCTTCATATAAACTATACTTTTTGACTAAACCTTAGAATGCTCAGGAGTCATTGCATGGCCGCCCGCAAGCTGATTTACCAATTCCGCGTAACCCTTTTGGGAATCGAGCCGGCTATCTGGCGGCGAATTCAGGTGTCTGAGAACTACACTTTTTGGGATTTGCATGTGGCCATCCAGGATGCAATGGGTTGGCTTGATTATCATTTGCATGCATTTCAAATCAAGAATCCGCATCGCAGGGAAAGTATCGAAATTGGAATTCCTGATACTGATACCGGCATCGGCCGCGATGTTCTGGCTGGATGGGAAGTTCCGATTGCAGATTACTTTGATAAACCAGGCGATGCCGTAGCTTATGACTATGACTTTGGCGATAGTTGGCAACATGAGGTTCTGCTTGAAGGTATTTTGCTGAAAGAGCCCTCAGTAAAATACCCTGTGTGCATGGCGGGAGAGAATGCCTGCCCGCCGGAGGATTGTGGCGGCATCCCCGGATTTGAAAGACTGCTGGAAACACTTGCACATCCGAAGAGCAGAGAATACAAGGAAACAACAAGTTGGCTCGAGGGTCATGTGAAAAACTATTTTCCTTATCATCCAGATCGCTTCGATGCGGCTCAAGTAAAATTCACGAACCCAACGAAACGCTGGAAAACTGCATTTGGAGATTGAGTTCGCCATGAACCAACTGAATACGGATTATTTTGCCCGCTGCATTGCCACATTGAGCCAGGCTTTTGAGAATCTGAATCAGCAGCCGCAAGATAGTGTGGCGTACGATATTTATTGCGCAGCTTGTGTCAAGGAATTTGAAATCATTCTGGAACAGACCGGTAAGTTGCTGAAGAAACGTCTGAAACCTTATTTCGCTTCCAGCAAACAAGTCGATCAACTCATATTCAAAGATGTTTTTCGCCAAGCCGCCAAGCATGGCTTGATTACGCTTGAGGAAGCCGAATGCTGGCTGATCTATCGCGATAACCGCAATGATACGGCGCATGACTATGGCGAAGGCTTTATCAACCAAACCCTGGCGCTGTTGCCTCAATTCATTCTGGATGCCCGTCGCATCAACGAAGTGATTCAGCAACCATGATGCATCAACTCATCTTGCGCGAACAAGATCGTAAACGACTGGTGGAATTGTTGGCTGCTCATTTACCAGCGGTGACCGCATGGGCTTATGGTTCCCGGGTCAATGGCGATGCCCACGAAGCCAGTGATCTTGATTTGGTGTTACGCTCACCGGATTTGAGTCCGATCCCGCTGGAGCATCTGGATGCCTTCTTACAAGCATTGCGCGAATCCAATATTCCCATTTTGATTGAAGCGCGTGATTGGGCACGGCTGCCTGATGCATTTCATCAAGAAATACTGAAGAATTATGTCGTGGTGCGGGAGTGATGGCATCCAGTTTATTCAGTGTTGTAAAAACTTCACCCATGGTCTGTCGTTGGTCGTACTGATGATATGGCTACCGGTGTCGACACTCAGTTGTACGGCTCTGGTCAGGTTAAGAACTAATATGTCTTGCAGATCCAGATCCTGAATCAAAAGATCGATAGTGTCTGGCCTTTTATCTTCAATACGCTGAACAATACCGCCAGCTTGATTTCTGGATAGCGCGATCACAATGCGGTCAATTGGCTAAACACCCGCAGCTTTCCCCCACGAATCGCGCAAGGTCACGGCGCGGTTAAACACCGGCTTGCCGGAGTTCATGTCGACACGATCCGCAATGAAATAGCCGTTGCGTTCAAACTGAAAGCATTGTTCGGGCTGCGCGTCGCTAAGAGATTGTTCCAGATAGGCAGTTATTATTTCTTTCGAGCCGGGATTCAACGATGTTTTATAATCCTTGTCTCCGCTGTCCGGGTAAGGATCTGTGAACAAACGGTCGTACAGGCGTATTTCCGCCGGTTGCGCATGTTGGGCGGATAACCAGTGAATATTGCCTTTGACTTTGCGGCTTTCCGCGCCGGGAGTTCCGCTTTTGGTATCGGGATCGTAGGTGCAATGGATGGCTTCGATTTCACCTTGCGCATTTTTATCCACGTGCACGCATTTGACGATAAACGCATAGCGCAGCCGCACTTCAGCGCCGGGCGAGAGGCGGAAGTAACCTTTGGCAGGCACTTCCATGAAATCATCCTGTTCAATATAGAGCGTCCTGGAGAACGGGATCACACGTTTTCCCCATTCCGGCTTTTGCGGGTGATTGGGGGCAAAGCAGTCTTCTTGCCGACCCTCCGGGTAATTATCAATGATCAGCTTCAGCGGCTTCAGCACGGCAATTCGGCGCGCTGCACGTTCATTCAGATCTTCACGCAGGCAATCTTCCAGAATGCTCATATCGATCCAGGAATCCGCTTTACTGATACCGATCCGCTCGGCAAACAAGCGGATCGAACGCGGTGTAAACCCCCGGCGGCGCACGCCCGCCAGCGTGCTCAACCGGGGATCATCCCATCCATCCACCAGCCCGCTTTCCACCAGTTCGATCAATTTGCGTTTGCTCATGACGGTATACGTCAGATTGAGACGGGCGAATTCGATTTGCTGCGGATGGCACGGCACTTTATCCGCCAACTGATCCAGCACCCAGTCATACAGTGGCCGGTGATCTTCAAATTCCAGCGTGCACAAGGAGTGTGTGATCTTTTCCAGTGCATCGGAAATGCAATGCGTATAGTCGTACATGGGATATATACACCATTGGTTGCCAGTGCGCTGATGGTGCACGTGGCGGATACGGTAAATCACCGGGTCGCGCAGGTTGATGTTGGGGGAAGCCATATCGATCTTGGCGCGCAACACATATTGGCCGTCCGGAAACTCACCGGCTTTCATGCGCCGGAACAAATCCAGGTTTTCCGCGATCGGACGATCCCGGTAAGGACTGTTTTTACCGGGACTGGTCAGCGTGCCGCGCATTTCACGGATTTCATCCGCCGAAAGACTTTCGATATACGCCTTTCCCTGATTGATCAGATATTCTGCAAATTCATAGAGCTGGTCAAAATAATCGGAGGAATAATAAAGATGTTTGCCCCAATCAAAACCCAGCCAGGATACGCTGTCACAAATCGAATCGACATACTCCTGCGCTTCCTTCTCAGGATTGGTATCGTCAAAACGTAAATGACATACCCCGGCATAATCATGCGCTATGCCAAAATTAAGACAAATACTCTTGGCATGACCAATATGCAAGTAACCATTCGGTTCCGGCGGAAATCGCGTTTCTACGCGCCCGCCCCATTTACCGGTACGGCTATCTTCGTCAATGATATTGCGAATAAAATTGGAAGGCACTGACTCAATTGGCAAATTAGTTTCAGATTTTTCTTTCAAAGCATGTCTCTCGGAAGGTGATTGATACGTTACTGTAAAATACTGTTCATCGGATTCAGTGATCAGCAGTATGATCGCTCTGATGTCATCATGATGTTTTGCGACAGATTATAACGGCGATTCACTTAAAATCCATCATCCTCTAAATATAACGCTTTGTAACTTCAGTTTGAAACCAAACTGCAACACGGTGCAAAATAACCGGTTCTATATTTGACTTTTGTTCATGTCTAGCATAGAATTCGCGGCTCTCTTTGAATACGCAGGACAGGTTTTCGTGAAAACATTTTCAGCCAAACCACACGAAGTAAGTCATGATTGGTTTGTCATTGACGCGACCGATAAAGTACTGGGTCGCCTTGCTTCGTTAATTGCACATCGTTTACGTGGCAAACACAAGCCCATTTATACACCTCATGTTGATACCGGTGACTATATCATCGTGGTTAATGTCGACAAGTTGCGTGTGACTGGCAATAAAATGGACGATAAAATTTATTATCGCCACACCGGTTATCCAGGCGGAATTTACGCAACCAATTTTAAGAAAATGCACGCGCGTTTTCCAGGGCGTCCGCTTGAAAAAGCAGTCAAAGGAATGTTGCCCAAAGGACCGTTGGGATACGCCATGTTAAAGAAACTGAAGGTATATGCCGGTGATATGCATCCACATGCCGCCCAACAACCCAAACCACTTGAAGTTAGAATTTAATTTATGACCACTCAATATAATTATGGAACCGGCCGGCGTAAAAGCTCTGTCGCACGTGTTTTTATTAAACCGGGCAAAGGCTCCATCATCATTAATAACAAGCCGATTGATGATTATTTCTCACGCAAGACTGGTCGTATGATTGTAAGGCAGCCGCTCGAATTAACAAATAATGCCGCATCATTTGATATCATGGTAAACATTCATGGCGGTGGCGAATCAGGTCAAGCCGGCGCTGTGCGTCATGGCATTACCCGCGCACTGATTGATTATGATGCAACACTGAAACCCGTATTAAGCAAAGCCGGTCTGGTTACCCGTGACGCACGGGAAGTTGAGAGAAAGAAAGTTGGCTTGCGTAAGGCGCGGCGACGCAAACAATTCTCTAAACGATAATTTTTTTATTCGTATTGGAATATCAAAAAGCCGCCTTATCCCAGGCGGCTTTTTTATTTTATACTGGACAAATACACCTGCTGAAAAAACAATAGGAGTCACGATGATCAATGTAGGCATTGTTGGTGGAACAGGTTACACAGGCGTGGAATTACTGCGGCTATTGGCGCAACACCCCAAAATAAGGATCAAGGCGATTACATCTCGCAGTGAAGCGGGCATGGGTGTCGCCGAGCTGTTTACTAACCTGAGGGGACATATTGATCTCAAATTCAGCGATCCGATCGATGCAAAACTCAATCAATGTGATCTTGTTTTCTTCGCCACACCCAATGGTATTGCGATGCAACAGGCTGAATCCTTGCTTAAAGCAGGTGTTAAGGTGATCGATCTGGCGGCTGATTTTCGTATTAAGAATGTCGCCGAATGGGAGAAATGGTATGGCATGCAGCATGCCTGCCCTGATCTGGTCGCTGAGGCGGTATACGGTTTACCCGAAATCAATCGTGAGCAAGTCAAGAAAGCGCGCCTGATTGCCAACCCTGGCTGCTATCCGACGGCAGTGCAACTTGGCTTCCTGCCCCTAATAGAAGCCGGCGTCATTGATATGGATTACCTCATTGCGGATGTAAAATCAGGAGTCTCCGGTGCGGGCAGGAAAGCTGAAGTGCATACATTGCACGCTGAAGCGTCTGATAATTTTAAGGCTTATGGTGTCCCAGGGCATCGGCATCTTCCCGAGATCAAACAAGGACTTTCCAATGTTGCCAAGCGGCCGGTTAGTCTGACATTTGTTCCGCATCTTGTCCCTATGATTCGGGGCATCCATGCTACACTCTACGCCAGACTGACCCGCCAGATAGATTTGCAAGCGCTATACGAGAAACGTTATCTGGAGGAGGCTTTTGTTGATGTGCTGCCTGCGGGAAAACATCCTGAAACCCGCTCTGTCCGTGGTTCCAACATTTGCCGCATTGCAGTACATCAACCTCAAAACAACGATATTGTCGTGATATTATCGGTAACCGATAATCTGGTAAAAGGTGCTGCAGGACAAGCCATACAGAATATGAATATCATGTTTGGGCTACCTGAGACTATGGGTATTAATCAGGTTCCACTGTTACCTTAAGATTCCTCTTATTTTTCATGGATCAGATCTAATAATGATTTAAGCAATTGTAATTGTTTCAGCATTTTTGACCTTGGTTAGAATAGAATACTTATACTGCAAAATTCCTCAACTTGCCCGGTATAAACCATGTCTGGTTATTTAGAGATCCTATCCAGACAAATGATTCTTAATCGATAGATATAGAGCGCGCTTCAGGTGAAAAAGTTTTTTCAGAGAAAACCAAAAATTCTATCTCCTCGCGTTGTTGTGCGCCCTCATCGATCATTGCAACATCGCCTGGTGGCAATTGTTATTGCTTGCATAGCATTACTTTTTCTGTCCTGGAGCATGTATGAAGC
>CAKKRO010000136.1:4154-24599 GCA_919902625.1 Nitrosomonadaceae bacterium | reverse complement strand
CAATTGTTATTGCTTGCATAGCATTACTTTTTCTGTCCTGGAGCATGTATGAAGCGGGCAGTCGATCGGCTAACGGTCAGGATGATATAGTTCAAGAAGAATTAAGTCATCTTCACCTATATGATCCGGGAACATGCAGACAAACAAAACGACAAAAGCTATGCTCCCAGATTGGGGATTTGATGCAGCAATTACAAATTAGCACTACAGCCAACAAGAGTCTTGCCAAACAAGTTGAATTCTTTACTAACGAAAATAATCATTTGAAAGAGAAGCTGGTATTTTTCCAGCATCTCATGCCAGGCACTACAAAAAGTGGCATTTCGATTTATCATTTCAGTTTGAGAGAAACACAAACACCCGGCAAGTATCGTTATATGCTGATATTAGCTCAAGGTGGAGAGAGATCCGATGATTTCAAAGGAAAATTAAAATTCCAGGTGACGCTGCAACAAAATGATCAGCATAAAACCATACCACTAACCAGCAAGCATTCTACGCAGGATTTTCCTGTCGATTTCAAATTTCTTCATCGATTGGAAGAGAGCTTCAAAATACCGCCTGATGCCACTGTAGAAAGTATGCGGGTACAGCTTTATGAAAATAATGACAGTAAGGTAATATTAACCCAAACTGTGCAACCCGCTTTGTGAAGGAGAAAAAGTATGTTTGGTAGAAAAAAGAAAAACCAACTTCACAACCATATCGATACTCTGATTGGAGTCAATACCAATATCACAGGGGATATCAGCTTCAGCGGGGGTTTGCGGATTGATGGGCATATCACTGGTAATATCATTGCTGCAGATGATGAACACAGCACATTGGTACTCAGTGATGAGGGTCGTATAGAAGGCGAAATAAAAGTCGCTAATATCGTTATCAATGGTACAGTAACCGGCCCTATTCACGCACGAGGATATCTGGAGTTACAAGCAAAGGCCAAAGTATATGGGGACATCCATTATGGTTCTTTAGAAATCCAATTGGGCGCTTCGGTCGAAGGAAAAATGATTCATCAGGACAAGTTAGAATCTGGAAATAAACAACTGTCTGAGAAAAAGATAACATTAATTCCATCCACACCGGATAAGCAACGCATATCCACAGAAAGTGATGCGATATAATCAACCCAGTCTCTTGGTGCTTAGAAATAAAAATGAATATGACTGAAACTGATATGCATACTGAAAATAACATTCCTCTTTTATTTACTGACAATGCTGCTTCTAAAGTTAAACAGCTCATTGAAGAAGAAGGCAATAAGAATCTCAATCTTAGGGTTTTCGTCAGTGGTGGCGGATGTTCAGGCTTTCAATATGGATTTACTTTTGATGAGCTGGTCAACGAAGATGATACCGTTATGGAAAAGAATGGTGTCAAACTATTGGTTGACCCCATGAGCTTTCAGTATTTGATCGGTGCAGAAATTGACTACCAAGAAAATTTGCAGGGCGCCCAATTCATCATCAAGAATCCTGGAGCTGCCAGTACTTGTGGCTGTGGATCTTCATTCTCAGTATAAGCATTAAAACCCATTCAGGCAGGATAAATCGCTCCCAGAATCCTTCCTCCCTTCGCTCCAGTAACAGCAGCCAAGTTACCTGTTTTACGCAATAGCGCTTGTTGTGCCAGCCAGGCAAACGCAAAAGCCTCCACCCAATCGGCTGCCACACCTAATTGATCCGTCAACGCCACTTTCTTTCCTGGAATAGCATCGGCCAAGCGATCCATTAGTAAAGTATTATGAGCGCCTCCACCACAGACATAGATTTCTTCAGCGGTTGCACAATGCTCGTGTATGGACTCGGCAATTACCATAACCGTTAATTGTAACAATGTTGCCTGTACATCTTCCGGTGCTTCGTCGCCCTGTAATTTTCCCTCAAGCCATTTAAGATTAAACAACTCCCTTCCGGTACTTTTGGGTGGTTGGCGCAAGAAAAAATCGTCAATCAATAATGACTCAAGTATGGCAGGAATCATCCGGCCTGTAGCCGCCCATTGCCCATTCTTATCATAGACTTTTCCTATATGCCGCAAACACCAGGCATCCATTAATATATTTCCCGGACCACAATCAAAACCGATTATTTGATTGTGCGGATCAAGGCCGGTTATATTGGCAATACCGCCGATATTCACAATGATACGATGACAATCCGGGCTCTTGAAAAGAGCCTGATGAAAAGCAGGGACCAGTGGAGCTCCCTGGCCTCCTGCAGCTATGTCGCGACTTCTGAAATCCGATACGACTGTAATCTGGGTTAACTCTGCTAACAAAGCTGCATTAACAAGTTGGATCGTGTAGTTCCTTTCTGCTTCAGGACAATGCCTGATCGTCTGGCCATGGCATCCAATGGCGACAACCTGTTGGGATACGATATCAGACTTTTTTAATAAGCCTGTGGTAGCTTCAGCATAAAGACAGGATAGTTGATTACTGAGAATTGCAGCACGATTGAGTTCGTCATAATCGGGCCGATGCAATGACAATAATTGCGTGCGCAATTGATCATCATAGGGACAAAAGAAAGTCTGAACCAGAGCAGGAGCAGAATCACTGAAATCAACCAGCACAGCATCGACACCATCCAGACTTGTGCCCGACATGATGCCTATATAATAAACAGGCTTCAACTACTCGTCAGTCCCTTAGAAAGGCTATTGATATGATTTACTGCGAAAAGTATTTTAACTTTATCCGTCACATGAATTAATGGGCGGCTCTGACAATGAGCCACCCGTCACATACAATGTTAGTCTAAAGAAGCGTAATGAATATTACGCATGATATTTAACCGCGCTACCAAGGATTGGGTTTCCTTTTGGAATGTGTTCGAGTCTCTTTTCGCAATCGGCGGAGCCGTTGGCAAAACAACTTTGGTTGGATCGCGCTGTACACCGTCTATACGCAATTCATAGTGCAAATGTGGACCCGTTGCCATACCGGTTGATCCCACATAACCAATCACATCCCCCTGGTTAACACGCTTACCTTTGCCCAATCCACTTGCAAATCGCGACAAATGACCATAAGCCGTTTCATATTTGCCATTATGTTTGAGAATAACCAGGTTTCCGTATCCTTTTTGTGAACCAGAGAAGGTGACTATCCCGTTTGCGGTCGCTTTTACAGGAGTTCCTGTAGGTGCAGCATAATCAATGCCTCTATGTGCCCGCCACTCTTTAAGTATTGGATGAAAGCGCGCATTCGTAAAGCCTGAACTTACACGAGAGAAAGTGAGGGGTGAAAGTAAAAATGCTTTTCGCAGACTCTCCCCTTCAGGAGTGTAATAACCATCTGCACCATTAGATGCTTGAAAATACACAGCCTGATGAGATTTTCCTTTATTGACGAACTCAACTGCCAGAACACGTCCGGTTTTAGCACGTTTACCATTATTCAGGAATGTTTCATAAACAACTGTAAAGCGATCACCCTGACGTAAATCCCGATAAAAATCGATCTCTGACGCAAATATTTCAGTGAGCTGCATGGCGATATTATTGGGTATACCCGCACTATCGGTTGCAGCAAACAAAGAACTGTTGATCACCCCGGATTTCATATGGATCTGAGTATCCAGTTCAATCTGCTGCTCAGTCATCCTGAATTCATCATCCGTTTTTTCCATCAGGAATAACTCTTCATTTCCAAAGAAATAACGCAGAGTCAGCAACTCGCCATCGGCCGTAGTCTGTGCGTAGATGGTTTTGCCTGGTCTTAATTTGCGCATTGCCCGGCTTTCACGTGCTGCATGCAGAAAATCTGTCGAATCTTGATTACTCACATCAAGCCGATTCAAGATTGCTGCGATGGTGTCACCCCGCCGGATATTTTCCTGATGCCAGAAAGTTTGATTGGTTTGAGTCTCGGAAAGAACATCTGGAATAGATAGATCAAGAATTACTTCTTCTACCTGAACTTCTTCAAATGAAGGTGTATTGGGTGCAATACCGAATGCAGTGACAATACCAAACAGTGGTATGCTGGATAATGCAACCAGCCAGCGAATTGTTTTTTTTGTTAGTTTTGATGATTTTTGAGCTAGAATCCTTTGTTTACTGCCAAGTGATGTATATAGCATCTATGAAGTACCTCCAGTCATTCTTATCATTTGCAAACAGACGCGAGTCTAACATGAAAACAGGCAAAACATGCACTAAGGTACAATTGAAAATGAACCGGACTGTTTTAAAAGATAAAAATACAAATAAAAATCATTAACTTATCGTTATCGTGAACAACTCAAACAACTCAACAAAATCTCAACTTGAGATTATAAAACGCGGAAGCCATGAGCTATTAGTCGAAACAGAGCTGGAAAGCAAGCTTATTTCTGAACGCCCATTACGAATCAAGGCTGGATTTGATCCTACCGCCCCGGATTTACACCTGGGCCATACGGTTTTACTCAACAAACTGCGCCAACTACAGGACATGGGACACCATATCCTGTTCCTGATTGGCGACTTCACGGGTATGATTGGTGATCCAAGCGGAAAAAACACCACCCGCCCGCCACTGACGCGAGAGCAGGTTTCGGAAAATGCCAAATCCTATACCACTCAGGTTTTCAAAATCCTCAGACCTGAGCAAACTGAAGTGGTATTCAACTCATCCTGGATGGATAAACTGAATGCAGCCGATCTTATAAAACTGGCAGCAACACATACGGTCGCACGGATGCTGGAAAGAGATGACTTTGACAAGCGCTATCGCAACAACCAGGCTATCGCCATTCATGAATTCCTCTATCCTTTAATTCAGGGCTATGATTCTGTCGCGCTCAAAGCTGATCTTGAATTAGGTGGAACCGATCAAAAATTTAATCTGCTGATGGGACGAGAACTCCAGAAGCATTTTGGACAATCGCAGCAATGCATACTCACGATGCCATTGCTGGAAGGATTAGACGGTGTCAACAAGATGTCCAAATCCCTGAATAATTATGTAGGCATCACCGAAAGCCCCAAAGAAATATTTGGCAAGCTGATGTCCGTGTCTGACCAGTTAATGTGGCGTTATCTGGAACTGCTATCTTTTGAATCATTGAGCGCCATCCAGAAATGGCGGGAAGAAGTCAAAGAAGGCCGCAATCCACGCGATATCAAAGTGAAGTTCGCACAGGAAATTGTCGCGCGCTTCCATAGTTCACAAGATGCTGTCGAAGCACTCACGGACTTTGAAACACGCTTTAAACATGGCGCACTACCTGACGAAATACCCGAGAAAATCATTCAAACGCAAGATAGCGAAATACCCCTGGTTCAATTATTAAAACTAACAGGATTAACGTCCAGCACCAGTGAAGCGCTACGTATGATCAGCCAGGGCGCTGTCAAACTGAACGGCGAGAAAGTCGAAGATAAATCGACCCGAATAATACGAGGTGAATCTGTTGTAATACAGGTAGGAAAACGCAAGTTTGCTAAAGCCATCATCCAGTAATCATTTCGTTATTACGCATTACATGCGTCTCACATCATTACCTCTGAAAATTAAAAGAACCGTCTGAAATACCGGGAGAGCAAAACAAATAGATTGCAGGATATTAAATAATTAAGTATAATTTATGGTTAAGTTGATTGCGGGATATATTTTCACAATTAACTTCTCTGGTTTCATCGTTCCTGGCCTCTCTTCAATTTTTCAAGTTTTTTCCGGAAAATGTGCGGCAACCTTGGTTAGCGGCGATGCTTTATTTAATGCGCTAGCAGGGCTATGCACTATTTGGACAATATCTGCCTGCTCGTGCGTCCAATTCTCACTTTTTAGGAAAACAACGTGTCTTTTGAAGATCTAAAGTTACACCCCTCCATTGTTAAAGCAATTCATGACGCAGGGTATACAACCCCTACTCCCATCCAGAAACAAGCCATCCCTGAATTACTTTCAGGCCATGACATTATGGCATCTGCACAAACCGGAACAGGCAAAACAGCAGCCTTTATGCTGCCAGCACTCCATCTCCTGGCTACACCGGCGAAAGTGCAAAGCCGCGGGCCAAGAGTTTTAGTACTCACCCCAACACGCGAACTTGCTCTTCAAGTATCCGAAGCTGCCAAAAAATATGGCAAATACCTTCCACGTACCAAGGTAATCAGCATCCTGGGCGGCATGCCTTACCCATTACAGAATAAATTATTATCTCAACCTGTGGACATTCTGGTCGCCACACCGGGACGACTGATTGATCATATTCAACGCGGCCGAATTGACTTCAAACGACTGGAAATGCTTGTGCTGGATGAAGCAGATCGAATGCTGGATATGGGTTTTATTGATGATGTTGAAAGTATTGCATCTGCCACCCCTTCGACTCGACAAACCCTGCTGTTCTCCGCCACTCTGGATGGCGCTATCGATAAGGTGGCGGCAAAGCTTTTAAAGACCCCAAAACGGATTCAGGTTGCTACTCAGAAAGCAAGGCTCGACAACATTGAGCAGCGCTTACATTATGTTGACGATATGTCACACAAGAACCGCTTATTAAATCATGTATTGCGCGATGAAGCACTCAAACAGGCTATCGTTTTTACGGCCACTAAGCGCGATGCGGATACTCTGGCCGATAGCCTTTACGCCCAAGGTTACGCAGCAGCTGCGCTGCATGGAGACATGAATCAACGTGAACGTACCCGTACGCTCACCAAACTTCGCAGTGGCGGCTTGCGTGTTCTTGTTGCAACAGATGTGGCTGCCAGGGGAATTGATATCGCCGATATTACGCATGTGATCAACTTTGACTTACCTAAATTTGCGGAAGACTATGTACACCGTATTGGCCGTACTGGCCGGGCAGGTGCAGCGGGCATTGCCGTTTCCTTCGCATCGAACCGAGATAGCGCGCATCTGATGAAAATTGAACGCTATACAGGGCAGCGCATTGCATCGCATATCATCCCCGGTCTAGAGCCGCGTATAAAACCACGCCCCCAAAATAGTGGTTTCAAAGGTGCGCCCAGCGTCACTCAGAAACGTAAACGCGCTCCATTCGCAAACAGTAATAGCAGCCGTCAAGACTTCAACACCGCAAACGAAGGTGGTGCCGGAAATAAAAACGATCATCGCGGCCGTTCATTTAGTCACGACAATCGCACCAGTTCTTTCAGAAATGGCAATAGCTTCAACTCCGGTCATCAGTTTGCAAGACCGAAGTAATTTTTGTTCATACTGCTTTGTCTCGAATTGATCGGGGCAAAGCATGTTAATCACCCTTCTTACAATGCCGTCAGGGCAGATCGCTTTTCTGATAAGAATTCCCGTTTCTGCAACATTCGCACGATCCGATAAACAACCCATGCAACCAGCAAGTGTTTCACGGTATGCCCACTGATAAAATGACCTGTCAGGTTATAGATTGGCATATCCAATAGTTCAGTCATCTTGGCCACTGCATATAAAACAATGACCTGATAGATATCTTTCGAATGCGTATAGCGTGATGGATAGTGCATACTCAACAAAACGATCAGCACTATTGAATAGAATTGTGTAACGATATAAAAGTTTAGATTTCCAATTCCTTGTTGCTCAGTCCAGTACCAGTACAACACACTCAGTATTCCCAGGATTGTCAGAAAAGGCAATGACCACAAACCCACTGCCGGACTGACACGTTCAACCAGCGTTGCTGCAAGCAAAGCTGTTATACCCACCGCTATAGGCAACCGGTCCCAAAACAGATACGCATTATCCGGCATCCAATGATAAAAAATTGAACCCAGCGCTGATGCGGCAACACTTAAAAATAAAATTAAATACGGCCAATACTCGCTTCTGCTGAGAAACACTTTCTGCGCAGGCGATCGATAAGAATTAAAAAGAAACAACAGGCCAGCAATGCCACTCAACAGAATAGCCAGATTGGAAACAACATTATAAAAATTGGGAATATCAAAAAAACTTCGCTGATCAGCAAACTGATGATAATCGGCTGGTTGAGAAACAGGGGGAAGCATGATCGCTGTCATAACAACAGCAACTGATAACCCGCAAAATATCCAAAGTTGCCGCTGCATTTTTCAAAAAAAATAGGTCATGGAACAAATCTTGGGTTGGCTCTATTATTAATACATATGGGTAACTGCTTCCCCGATTCGCCCAACAGCGATGATATGAATACCGGAGATGGGCTGCTTGGGTTTATTGGCAACCGGAATAATCGCCTGTTTAAAACCAAGTTTTGCAGCCTCTTTCAATCTCTCTTGTCCCCGTTGAACGGGGCGCACTTCCCCTGCCAGACCTATCTCACCGATCACGATCATCTTTTCTGCTAACGGCTTGTTCTTAAGTGAAGAAACAATAGCCAGCACAATTGCAAGATCGGCGCCCGGCTCAGTGATTTTCACCCCACCGACAGCATTGACGAATACATCCTGATCGAAACAGGGAATACCTGCGTGACGGTGCAAAACCGCAAGCAGCATCGCCAACCGGTTTTGTTCCAATCCGACGCATAAGCGACGCGGATTGGGCGAGCGCGCTTCATCAACTAAAGCCTGTATTTCCACTAAAAGCGGGCGTGTCCCTTCTTGCGTGACCATGACACACGACCCCGGGACTTGTCCATCATGATGCGAAAGGAATAATGCGGACGGATTCCTGACTTCTCGCAAGCCTTTTTCTCCCATGGCAAATACACCCAATTCATTCACCGCACCAAAACGATTCTTGAACGCGCGGACCATACGAAAACTGGAATGCATATCCCCTTCGAAATACAATACCGTATCCACCATATGTTCCAATACACGGGGGCCGGCCAGCGCGCCTTCCTTGGTCACGTGGCCTACCAGAATGATGCAGATGCCGCTCGCCTTCGCCAGGCGTGTTAACTGCGCCGCACATTCGCGTACCTGGGCAACAGATCCAGGCGCCGATTGCAATACCTCCGAATAGATTGTCTGAATGGAATCAATCACAGCAACAGCCGGCTTCCGTTCAATGAGTACAGACTGGATTTTCTCCAGTTGAATTTCAGCCAATAAATGTACTGTCTCCACATTCAGTGCTAAACGCTTGGCGCGTAATGCTACCTGGTGCGCGGATTCTTCACCACTGACATACAATACAGCGTGATGGGTGGACATGTGGGAGAGTGCCTGCAGCAATAAGGTCGACTTACCAATACCAGGATCTCCGCCTAACAGCACAACACCGCCATACACCAGACCGCCCCCCAGAACCCGGTCAAGCTCATCCACACCGGTTGGATAGCGCGGCTCTTCACGTGCTTCGATAGTACTTAAATTCTGCACCTGGCTGGTTTCTGATACTGGGCTGAAGCGCGATACCGATTTCTCCGCGATGGTTTCCATCAACGAATTCCATGACTGACAATGCGGGCATTGACCCTGCCATTTCAGGGTTTGCCCGCCACACTCGGTACACGAGTAGATAGATTTCTGCTTAGCCATTAATCAATCACTAATCATAGACTTCAGCCGCGCTGAATGTTGCACCATGCGCATCCTTTTCAGACAGAATCGGTTTATCCTTGAGCGGCCAGTCAATGCCCAGCGCCGCATCATTCCAAACAATACAGCGTTCATGTTCAGGCGCCCAGTAGTCCGTTGTGTTATATAAAAACTCGGCATAACCGGAAAGAACCATAAACCCATGAGCAAAGCCTGCCGGAATCCATAGCTGTTTTTTGTTGCCTGCACTGAGTATCTCACCCACCCAATGTCCAAAAGTAGGGGATGAACGACGAATATCCACCGCCACATCGAACACTTCCCCCGCCACCACACGCACTAACTTTCCCTGAGCTTGCTTGATCTGATAATGCAAGCCGCGGAGCACATGTTGAATAGAGCGTGAATGATTACTCTGCACAAAGTTCATTTTTTCTCCAACCGCTGACTCGAATTCGCGCTGATTAAAACTTTCAAAAAAGAAACCGCGTTCATCCCCAAAAACACAGGGTTCGAGTAAAAGAACTTCTGGAATAGCCAATTGAGTTGATTTCATACACGCATAAATCTTGCTATTGAGGGTCTGAATCAGAATCCACGCTTTAACACTTGCAGCAAATACTGCCCATACCCATTCTTAGCCAAAGGAATCGCAAGTTTCTCTAATTGCGCCGCATCAATCCATCCTTGCTTGAATGCGATTTCTTCCGGACAGGCAATTTTTAATCCCTGCCGATGCTCTATCGTGGCAACAAATTGGCTTGCATCCAGTAAAGACTCATGCGTACCGGTATCCAGCCACGCATAGCCACGCCCCATAATTTCAACACTCAATGCGGATTGCTCCAAATAGATACGATTCAAATCCGTGATTTCCAATTCATTGCGTGCTGATGGTTTAAGGCTCTTGGCGTAATCAACCACATGCTGATCATAAAAATACAAACCGGTCACGGCATAATTGGATTTCGGCTGCTTGGGTTTTTCTTCCAGATTAATCACACGGCCCTTCGCATCAAATTCAACCACGCCGTAACGCTCTGGATCATGGACATGGTAGGCAAAAACACTGGCCCCCTGTGGTCGTTCCATCGCATTAGTCAACAAATGATGAAAATCGTGTCCATAAAAAATGTTATCCCCTAATACAAGAGCCGAACAATCGTTACCAATAAACGATTCGCCAATGATAAATGCCTGCGCCAGCCCATCGGGTGATGGCTGCTCTGCATACGATATATTCAATCCCCATTGATCACCGCTACCTAGAAGTTGCTCATAGTTTTTAATATCATGCGGTGTTGAAATAACCAGAATTTCTCGAATCCCGGCCAACATTAACGTACTGAGCGGGTAATAAACCATCGGTTTATCAAATACAGGCAATAACTGTTTGGAAACAGTTTGCGTCACTGGATAAAGCCGTGTACCCGAACCACCCGCAAGTACAATGCCTTTCCGTTTTGGAATAGCCAATTTTGAAGAATCCCTTGTTGTATAGGAAGTATCCGCTGCTGACATAAGTAAAATCTCGATACCCGCAGATTCAGGAATGGCGATTGTACTATGCAATAACTACTGAATGTTCATGTAAAATTACTCATTATGCTCCACCATAAACCTCACATCCGCTTACTGGGAAGAATTATTCCATATCGGAAATTACTCCTGCCAGCATTATTTGCCCTGTTGATCATGGCATTGGCTATGGCATTACTGCCCATACTGATTCAGCAAATGCTTGACAGTTCCTTTATCCAGAAAAACCAAGCGTCATTACAAATGGCATCGCTGGCAATGATTGCACTGTTTATTGTGCGCGGCATCGCACATTCAATCAGTATCTATGCGGTTGAGAAAGCGGGAAGTCAATTGGGCGTCGATTTACGTGCGGATGTTTTTACCAAGCTGCTAGCGTTACCGATCAGTGATTATCGTCATCTAAATAAAAACACGATCGACACGCTTATGGCCGATATTAATCAGATAACCCATATCACAACCCGTAATATCGCCATATTGATTCAAGATACTTTGACCATCATTGGATTGATTATCTGCATCCTCTATCTCAACCAAGAATTCTCGTTTCTGTTATTGCTGGTATCGCCGCTTATTGTTTTGATTATTCAAATGACACATAGTTATTCGAATAAACCCAATAATCAGGAAATCCTACTGGCTTCCAGCAATCTGATTCAGCGCTTATTGCAATCGCTCCAGCATTACAGAGAAATCAGATTGGATGGTGGCCAAACACATGAAAGCCAGCGTCTCGGCAAGATTGCCGAACCCATTCATCATGCAGAAATGCAGCAGGCAATGATTAGAGCGGCGATCGTGCCTTCAAGTCAATTAATCACCGCATTGATTTGGGTGGCAATCATTTACTTTATGATGCAACAAGCCTTTAATAACACACTTGGTTTGGATGAAGCAGGCGCACTCATTTCGGCCGTATTACTGCTCATCATACCCATACAGCGCATCACGAGCATACTTGCGCAGCTTCAACAGGATCAAACGATCATCGAAGCCTTGTTTTCATTTCTTGATCAAGCACATGAAGAGGACACAGGCACTCAAAGCATGCAACATATTTGTGGAAAATTAGTATTCGAACAAATCTGTTTTTGTCATGACACACAAACAAAACCCATCTTGGATCATATCAACCTCACCATAAAACCAAGTGAAACGATTGTTTTTACTCACTATACTGACAATGAGAAAAATGCGCTTATTGACCTGATACTCCGTTTACGACAACCAACCAGCGGAAACATATTGCTGGACGACTACCCCCTCGCGGAGATCAAATTGAATGATCTATATGCCAATATCGCCATAGTTCCTGGAGATTGTGTTTTATTGGATGAAAAGGTTGCCGGCAATATTGCCTATGGTGGCATGAGATGTGCAAACGAGGCAAAAATCACCCGTGCAGCGCAGGCTTCTCATGCCATGGAATTCATTCGAAATATGCCCGAAGGCTTACAGACGAAAATTGACAAGGAAGGGGGAAAAATAAGTAAAGCGCAGTCTCAGCAAATTGCCATTGCGCGCGCGTTACTCAAGAATCCACCCCTGTTGATTTTAGATGAACTATCTGTTGCAAACGGGCCTGGATCGGATAGTCTGCTTTCAGCCTTGGAAAAACTGGTGCAAAATCGTACCACCCTCATTTTCACTCAGCATATTCCTCCGTTAAAAAAAATTGACCGAATTATTGTTCTGGAAAACGGATGCATCACAGAAAACTTAAAAACATCAGATACTCCGAGTAACATGCGGTTCTTTCAGAGCCCTTCCGAAACTAAAAACAAGCCGGTCAATTAAGACTCCACTTCCTTATTAGTGTACTCAGGCACCCACTTTGCGAGTTGATCCCTGACTTCTTGATCGCTCAATACAGTTATTTTACTTAGCCAAGTATTCAGATCAGACAACCACTGTTCATCAACCTGACGTGCTTGGGCAATACGTAATTTCTGATGGGGTGTCGGCAGCGTATTTTCACTCGCGGCCAGCAGCTCTTCATGCAGTTTCTCCCCAGGCCGTAATCCACTGAACACAATGCGGATATCGTCCTCTCCCAATCCAGATAAACGGACCAGATCATTCGCAAGATCAACGATCTTAACCGGGTCGCCCATATCCAGTACAAATATTTCCCCGCCACCTTCTGCACCTCCCATCAATCCGGCTTGTAAAACCAATTGTGCAGCTTCCGGGATAGACATGAAATAACGTGTCATTTCTGGATGAGTCACTGTAATCGGGCCGCCTCTTGCGATTTGTTCACGAAATTTCGGAATAACACTGCCAGTACTCCCCAACACATTGCCAAACCGCACCATTACAAAACAAGTCTGATGCGATTGATTATTTTGACCGGAATATCCATTGGTTGAAATGGACTGCTGCAAAGCTTGGCACACCATTTCAGCCAATCGCTTGCTGGCTCCCATAATACTCACAGGATTCACTGCCTTATCCGTTGAAATCAGGACAAATTTTTCCACTCCAAAGTGGATTGCCACCTGCGCTAATACATAAGTGCCCAGAACATTATTCAGCAAAGCCTGACACGCATTCTCATACTCCATTAACGGCACATGCTTATAAGCGGCTGCATGAAAAACTACAGAGGGCCGGAATTGGGCAAATAATTGTGCCATGCGCGCCTGATCTTTGATATCGCCAATAACAAACGACATACTGATCCCGGGGAAACGAGGCAAGAATTCTTCTTGAATGCTATAGAGCGCAAACTCATTCAGTTCAAGAAATACGATACGATCCGGTTCAAATGCAACCAACTGCCGGCATAATTCCGAACCGATTGACCCGCCGGCCCCTGTGACCAGAATAACTTTTCCTGTCAGCAAACCATGTAGCCCATCATTATCCAGAACCACCGGCGCTCTGCCCAGCAAATCATCCAATTCTATTTCGCGAATCTGTGACACGGTAGTCTTGCCGCTGATCAGATCCGCATAGGACGGCACGGTCATCGCCTTGACGCCGATTTCTGAACACATCTCCAAGGCCTGACGATGTATCCGGTGCGAAACGGATGGTATGGCAATAATGACATGCCCGACATTCAGCTTCTGCACCCATTGCGGCAACTCATTGATCACACCCAGTACACGCACACCTTGCAAGCGCGTACCCAATTTCCGGGGATCATCGTCCAGCATGCCGACGACATGCCAATCGCGGCTTCCTGCCAGATCTTTGACCAGATTTACCGCTGTACTGCCTGCACCGAGTATCAGAACCAGTTTCGCCTCATAATTCTCCAGGCCATATAGACGGCGTTCTTTCCATGCGCGATATATCAAACGGCTGCCGCCCATGATCAGTAACAATAGCAACGGAGCCAGCACAACAACCGAGCCGGGTATGTCAGCCAGCAAACCGGATAACTGCAATATCAGTGAAACCGTGGCAGTGCCGGTCACTACCGCAACAAAAATTCTCTTTAAATCAGGCAGGCTGGCATAACGCCATAAACCCCGATAAAGCCCCAGCCATAAAAAGAAGCCTCCCTGAACCGGCACTATCCAGGGTAGCGTTTCCAGCAAGAACGGCCATGATGATGCGGGAATCTCAAAATTGAAGCGGAACAAATAGGCAAGCCACCAAGCCACAGCAACCGCAACAAAATCATGTGCGAAAGCAATGAATGTACGGATTCCGAATTTGTTTGCAAACATGCTATCCTCGATCGGAATGATATTTCTGACTCCAATCAGAAATGAACATTAATATCAAATAGAAACTTCCCCAAATCATTGCAACCCAGCATTGCACTGCTACATCTTGCCGGCCTGCCCATACAGCACTTCCACCCACTACAAGCATCAATGCATAACCCAGTAGCGCTGTATTACGATGACCCAAACCACTTTGCACCATGCGTTGATAATAGTGTTCGCGATGCGCCCGCCAGATCTTTTCTCCGCGTAATAAGCGCTTTATGAGTGTTACCGTAGCATCCGCAATGAAAGGTGAAAATACCAATAATGGCACCCCTATCGGCCATAAATGATTTATCCATCCCAGCACACCCAGAGCAGCCGCCAGGAATCCCAGCGGAATGGCGCCCACATCCCCCAGAAAAATGCGCGCCGGATAAAAATTGTGTAGCAAGAAAGCCATTGCCGCAGCAGCTATTGAGAAATTTATTACAGCAAAACCGGTATTTCCCGCCAAGTAGGCAGACAAACCATAGTATCCGAACCCAATCACCGCCATACCACCCGCCAGACCGTCCGAACCATCCATGAAATTATAAAGATTGGACATCCAGATAATAGCAACTGTGACACACAATACAATCACCCAGCCATGAATATCAAGCAGAACAGCCACAGAAAACCCCGCTGCCACTACGCTTTGTATCAGCAACCGGCACCAGATCGGCGCATGCCAGATATCATCAATGAATGATATGACCCCTAACAAACCAACACCTATCCAGACCGCAACAGGCATGACAACCGAAAACAATAACCACGTGACTATTACCCCAAATAACAAGCCTAAACCACCAATGCGGGGAACCGGCACGGAATGAAGCGAACGTGAATTGGGATAATCCAGCAGCCGGTCAGACTTTCTCTTTATCAACCATAAAATAGAGAAAAATGACAGGACAAATGATAACAGCGGCGCTGCTACAGTCGATAGGGGAAAATCCAAAACCATAGTGACCGGATTATCCGTTATAAGTCCATGAAAAGTATATGCCACCTTCTCATCATTCACGACAAGAAAGTGGCAGGGGACGGTTAAATCTCAATGAATCCTGAAGAAACCTTAAAACATAGGATTCGCTGCATAACTCTGATGTGCCGCTGATGCAGCGGCACCGCGTTCAACTTTCATGCCCATATCAGACAATACACTTTCAAGTGCATTTAAACAAAAAAGCACATTCTCTACCCTGCTGGATGTGCCCATCAGACCAAAACGCCAGACTTTTCCGGCAAAATCACCCAGGCCTGCGCCAATTTCAAGGCTATGCTCATCCAGCAACCGGCGCCTCACTTCTTTTTCATCAACGCCATCAGGCACATAAACTGAGTTTAGCTGAGGCAACCGGTATTGCTCTTCAACCACATAATTCATACCCAAAGTCGCAAATCCGGCTTTTAATGCCTGATAATTGCGCTGATGGCGTGCCCATGAATGTTCCAATCCCTCCTCGGCCAGCATCAAAAGCGATTCATGCAACGCATAAAGCGCATTGGTAGGCGCAGTATGGTGATAAGTACGAGTCGATGATCCCCAGTAATTCAATAACAAGCTGATATCCATAAACCAGCTATGCACCTTCACCTTACGATTCTTAACCAAGTCGGTCACACGTTCGGAAAAGCTCACCGGAGACAAACCGGGTGGGCAGGACAAACATTTTTGGCTACCGGAATAAATGGCATCAATTCCCCATTCATCCACTTTAATCGGAGAACCGCCCAATGAAGTGACCGTATCCACGATGGTCAGGCAATTGTGACGACGCGCAATCTCACACAATGTTTTGGCGTCCGATATTACGCCTGTTGATGTCTCTGCATGAACAAAAGCAATAATCTTGGTATCTGGATTTTGTTTAAGGGCATCTTCAACTTTCTGCGGATCAACCGGTTCACCCCACTTATCATCCACCACCACCGCAATTCCGCCATGGCGCTCGACATTCTCAATCATACGTCCGCCAAATACTCCATTGCGGCACACAATGACTTTATCACCAGGAACGATCATATTAACAAAGCACATTTCCATACCGACAGATCCAGGCCCGGAAACAGGGAAAGTCATCCGGTTCCTGGTTTGAAATGCATAGCGCATCAAACCTTTTATCTCTTCCATCATCTCGGTAAAAACGGGATCAAGATGACCTAATGTCGGGCGTGCCATCGCATTCAGCACGCGCGGATGGGTATCAGAGGGTCCTGGTCCCATCAAAACACGTTGCGGTGGATAAAATATAGTCACTTCTTTTTCTGGGCGAAAATCTTCGGTAGTCATGAACAATCCTAAGTTAATAATGTAAACTGATTTATTATGTGAAAAGTGTTGATTTTAACAAGTGAATGGAAAGTTTACTATAAACAAAATAATACTCAGTAAATTATCCTTCCAGGGATTGACTAAAAAATTCACATAATGATCTGAAATTTATAAGGATATAAAATATAAACCTTTTCAAAATAAATTATAATCGAACAGCCATTTAAAAAATATCTGCGGTCGACAACAATCCGGCGAGCATTTATCTATCATATTGTTGATAGGTTTATCAGCCACAAACATATTATAATAATATAGATTATTAATTTATCTACTAAAGAAAATAAATCTGATATTCGTTATTTCCGATAAATCCTTATATAACCACTTTTTTGTTTTACACATGTTCAACAAACAAACAGCCTTGATTATCGACAGGGACAGCATAAGTTCCAAAACCATTATGCGGGTTCTAAAAGACGATTTGGATTTTGATAGAGTAATCATTGTGTCTGATGGTAAGGAAGCGCAAGCCGAACTCAAAATAAGGCGGATTGATTGGATTTTTGGTGAATGGGAAATGTCCGATATGCAAGGCATTGACCTGTTGAAGAAACTACGCAGCCATCCAGACACCATGGAAGTGCCTTTTATTATGCTATCCAGCCGGATAGACCGGAGTTCTCTATTCGATGCCATTGCTCAAGGTGTCACAGATTTTATTGCCAAACCGTTTACTCCCGCCACGATCAGCGAGAAAGTACAACGTATTGTGCGGATTAAAGAAAAACGCATCGCACCAAGAATTACCCCCCACAAAAAATACCCGGCTGAATTCAGTTTAAGCTCTGTTGTTAAATTAGAGGGCATCGTTTCCAATATCAGTGTAACGGGTATCTTGATCAGCGCACCCCGGTTACAGCAGGCCACATTAAATATTTTTGACGTAGGGCCGTTAAATGTAGCTATCGATGACGGCATTGTTATCCAGACTCAAGGCCGCCTGATCAGAATGGAATGTGATTATGATCCTGCCCATGAACCTGAAACACATATTTTGTGCGCCTTTGATTTTAAAGTAATTACTGATGACAACCGCATTATCCTGAATAAGTTTATTAATGAACAACGCCGTCTTGCCATGTCGACGTAACATGGCATAACTTCAAGAAGCGCGCCGAGGATTGATTTTTTCAGAATGATTATTTAGAATACCGTCAGATTGTTTCTTTCTTAGAGTACCTGATCCATTGATTTAGATACATGATCGGCGTCTACTTTAGAAAGTGTCTAACAAGCGTTATATCAATGGGAAACTAGGGTTCCGGTCTCGAAGTTGAGAGGTGTCTGGTCCAAGAGTTTCCGGTCTCGTGATAACGAGGCTCCACGGAGGGATAAAAGCCCGGGAGGTCAAGTAATGTATTTTGATACATTACATTCCCGGTAATTACCCGCTAAGCACAGGAGACTTCGTTATGCCCGGAACAGCCCCCTCTCAAACGGTCCACACAATGACAGGCAACTCACTCAATCGCAGCATGAGTGTGTGGCATAGTCTCACGCTGGGTTTTGCGGTTGTATCGCCGGTTGTCGGCCTGTATGCCATCATTGGCGTGCAAACAACAGTAACCGGGGGTGGCTGGTTTATGGCTCTCGCTATCTGCCTGGCGATGCAATTACTGGTAGCCACTGTTTATGCCGAATTATCTTCGCAATTTCCGGTTGCTGGCGGCGCATACAAATGGGCGCGGCAACTTGGCGGAACCATAGCCGGGCAATACGCAGGGGGCATTTATATCTGCTCCACCATTGCCATGCTGACAACAACGGCTTATACAGGTGGTTCCTGGCTTGCCATTTTTTGGGAATCACCCAATGACGGAGGCGGCATGACGGTACTCTGGGGAGCAATATTCCTGTTGCTCTGCACACTGCTCAATCTGGCTCCTGCCAGCATCTTCAAGCTTGTGATCAAACTGGGTGTTTATGCAGAGATCATCGGCTCAGTGGGCGTTGCGCTACTGTTATTTTTCTTTTTCCGCCAGCATTCCTTTTTGGAATTATTCCAGCATATGGGTACGGGAACTGCGCCCAGTGAAACGGCTGCTTTTCTGGCGGCGCTCGCTATTGCCGGCTGGGCTTTCATCGGTTTTGATGCCTGTTCCACCACAGCGGAAGAAACTCGCCACCCCAAACGTATGGTTCCCCGTGCAATTTTCTTTTCCCTGTTGATTGTCGGCACGGTGGTTTTGTTTAATTCAGCCTCACTGATTCTGGCCTTTGACCATGGCACACTGAAAAATTCCAGCAACACATTCGACCCTGTTACGCCATTGATTGCCAGCAGCATCGGAGATTGGTTCGAGAAACCCTTTCTGACCATTGTAATGATCGCTTTTCTTGCCTGCGGGGCATCGGTGGTCAAATACACCTCCCACATCGTTTATGCCATGGCACGCGAAGGCAATATGCCGCCACTGCTGAGCCGGGTAACGACAAACAGAATACCTCGCAACGCCGTTCTCTTTACAGTGCTACTCGCTGGTTCCGGATTAGTGTTCGGATTAAATGATAATGCGGTAGCAACCATCATCGCTTTTGGCACCGGCGGCTTATATGCCATGTTCACATTCACTACTGGAATTGCATTATTTTCCCGTCTCACAGGCCGCTGGAATCCTGCGTTGGGCCGATTAAAACTGGGAATCTGGGGATTGGTCATCAATAGTCTGGCTTTTATCTGGTCATCATTTGAGCTCATCAATATTGCCTGGCCGCGCCCCTATGCAGTTTCAGCGGATGCACCCTGGTGGCAATTATGGGCAGTCCCATTGGTATTGGGAAGCATTCTAAGTATCACCACACTGTATATACTTTGCAAAAAACGGATGCAAATCAAGTAAATCTGTTTATATAAGGAATCCACCATGAACCGGCAAAACACATTGATTTGGAAACAATCCATTCCGGGGGGATGTCACTGGTCTGGCATCATTCGCCGCGGCACTACTTTACGCCTGACCGATGTAAACGGTGGCGCCAACGCGGCTGTTCTTTTCTTTAATCAGGAAGAAAAACTCGAACGCTACAATATGGCGGACACCCTGAAATCGCAGCATACCTTTCACTTGACCAAAGGACATGCCTGCCATTCGGATATGGGGCGGATTTTCTGTTGCATCACCGCCGACACTGTTGGCTGGAATGACACGGTATGCGGCCTGAGCGATGCCCATCTGATTCAGCAGAAATATGGCGCTGCACGCTATCAGGAGCATCGCAACCAAATGTTTCGCAATGGCCTGGATAGCCTACTGATTGAATTGGGCAAATGGGGATTGGGCATGCGCGACATCGTGGCCAACATCAACTTCTTCAGCAAAGTCACTGCCGATGCTTTAGGTGAGCTGACATTCCATGCGGGTAACAGCAAAGCCGGCGACTATATCGATCTAAGTTTTGTGATGAATACCTTGATGGTGCTGTCTA
>CAKKRO010000136.1:0-4054 GCA_919902625.1 Nitrosomonadaceae bacterium | reverse complement strand
GCCGGCGACTATATCGATCTAAGTTTTGTGATGAATACCTTGATGGTGCTGTCTACTGCACCGCATCCGCTGGACCCGGGCAAATCCTATCAGCCCGGTGCAATCCATCTGGAGCTGTTTGATACGCCACCGGAAGCTGTTACAGAATGCTTGCGCATCGCAGAGAATATCCGCGCCTTACACAATACGCAGCATTTTTATTGTGGAAATATGACATGAACACACTGAATCTGCTTGAAAGCCAACTTGATCCCAATCAGGCTGCAATCAATGAAATCTGTGCAGCCGGAGAACCCTGGGTTAAACAAATCAAACGGGGGCAAAAATTCCGTATTGTCGATCTGGAAGGCAATCAAGCGGTGGACACCTTGTTCTACAACGCCAGCAATGCGCTGGAACACTACAGTGCAACCGATACCATACGCCGCCAAAACAGATTGTATCTGTCTGCCGGCAGCAAGCTTTATTCCAATTCCGGCAATGCCATGCTCACTATTATTGCGGATACTTGCGGGCAACACGACACACTGGGCGGCGCCTGTGCTGCGGAGAGCAATACGGTTCGCTATGCGCTGGAAAAGTTTCCAATGCATAATTGCCGCGACAATTTTCTGCATGCATTGGCACATGATCCACTTTGCCAGCAGTTGGGCATGAGTAAACGGGACTTACCCAGCAACATCAATTTCTTCATGAACGTACCCGTCACAAAAGCAGGTGGATTGGAATTTGTTGATGGCCTCTCGGCGCCGGGCAAGTATGTCGAAATGCGGGCAGAAATGGATGTGATCATACTGATCTCAAACTGCCCGCAACTCAACAATCCTTGCAATGCCTATCATCCGACACCCATTCGTTTGCTGATCTGGGATTAAACCGGATTCCCGGGAAATAGCATGTTTAACAAAATACTGATCGCCAACCGGGGTGTGATTGCCTGCCGCATTATGCGCACATTGCACCGTCTCGGCATAAAAAGTGTTGCTGTCTATACCGATGCGGATGCACACTCACGCCATGCGCTGGAAGCCGATGAAGCCTATTGTATCGGCAGCGGTATCGCGGCAGACAGTTATTTGCGGCTGGACAAAATCCTTGAAGTTGCACGGCAATCGAGTGCTCAAGCTATCCATCCGGGCTATGGTTTTCTGAGCGAGAATGCCGATTTTGCGGAACAATGTATCGCGCAAGATATGCATTTCATCGGTCCCACCCCGCAGCAAATGCGCATTTTTGGATTGAAACACACCGCACGCGAGCTGGCCATTCAGAACCAGCTTCCGCTATTACCAGGAACCGGTTTACTGGATAAGCTGGATGACGCGTTACACGCCGCAACCCATATCGGTTACCCCGTCATGCTGAAAAGCACAGCCGGGGGGGGCGGTATCGGCATGCGCTTATGCTGGAACAAGGATGAACTGATCCATGCCTATGAATCCGTGCTATTCCTGGCGCAAAATAACTTCAGACACGGTGGCATTTATCTGGAGAAATTTGTCGGGAATGCCCGCCATATCGAAGTGCAGATTTTTGGTGATGGCAAAGGTGAGGTCATCGCATTGGGTGAACGCGATTGTTCGATCCAGCGGCGCAATCAGAAAGTCATCGAAGAAACACCAGCACCCAACCTGCCAGAAACGTTGCGCCGGACACTGCAGCAACTGGCGATACGTCTGGGCAAGGCCATCCGGTACCGATCGGCCGGAACCGTTGAATACATTCTCGACTCAGCCAGCGGCGAATTCTATTTTCTTGAAGTCAATACACGCCTGCAGGTTGAGCATGGTGTTACCGAAGCAGTCACCGGCGTTGATCTGGTCGAATGGATGGTTCGGCAAGCTGCCGGAGATTTGCCGCCGTTACATTTGTTAGCAGCGAAGCCGTCCGGCCATGCAATTCAGGCCCGTGTGTATGCTGAGAATCCGGCTAAAGATTTTCAACCTTCCAGCGGCACGTTGACCGCCGTTGAATTTCCATCCACCGCGCGGATTGAAACCTGGGTGGAGCGCGGGGTTGAAGTATCCCCGTTCTATGATCCGCTGCTGGCTAAAATTATTGTGCATGCATCCACGCGCGAGCAAGCGATTATTCATCTCTCCAACGCACTGGATACTACAGAACTGCATGGCATTGAAACCAACCTGGACTACCTCAAGCAAATTCTGCCCAGCACACTATTTCTTAACGGACAGCACACAACCGCTTTCTTAAACGGATTCCACGCTATTGCCCATACCATTGATGTATTAAGTCCCGGCGTGCAAACCACTGTGCAGGATTATCCCGGGCGGCTCGGCTACTGGCACATCGGCGTGCCGCCATCCGGGCCGATGGATGCACTCGCTTTTCGTCTGGCAAATCGCCTGGTCAGCAACACCGTAGACAAAGCCGCGCTGGAAATGACCTTGACCGGCCCCACGCTACGTTTTAACAGCGACTGCCTTATCGCTATTACGGGCGCACCGATCGAAGCCTATCTGGATAATGAATCATTGCCATTATGGCAAACGCACGAAATCAAAGCAGGCGCCTTACTTCAACTGGGCAAAATCAGAGAACAGGGCTGCCGCGCATATCTGGCCGTGCAGGGCGGTTTTCAAGTACCGGATTATCTGGGCAGTAAATCCACTTTCACACTAGGACAATTTGGCGGACACGCCGGGCGCGCCCTGCTGACGGGAGACGTGCTGCATATCACAGCAAAGTATAAACCGATTCATACTGTGTTGACGCCTGAGTTGATTCCAGATTATTCCAATCAATGGGAAATCGGCGTATTGTACGGCCCCCATGCCGCACCGGATTTTTTTACCTGCGAAGATATGCAGAATTTCTTCGCCACGGACTGGATTGTCCATCACAATTCCAGCCGTACCGGTGTGCGCCTGCTTGGACCCAAGCCACAGTGGGCGCGCAGTGACGGCGGGGAAGCAGGCCTGCATCCCTCCAATATTCACGACACAGCTTACGCAACCGGTGCGGTGGATTTCACCGGCGACATGCCCATTATCCTGGGGCAGGATGGCCCCAGCCTGGGCGGTTTTGTTTGTCCGGTGACCATTGCCCGTGCCGAATTATGGAAAGCAGGACAACTCAAACCGGGCGATCGGATACGTTTCCGTCTGATATCCATGGAGCAGGCGCAAGCCCTGGAGAAACGCCAGAATGAAACCATCCGGCTTCTGCAGCCGCCACCCGCAGTGCCCGCGCAATCCAGACCCGATACCGGCGCATTACCCAGCCCCATCCTGCATGAGATCGCGGAAAGCTCGCAGCAAATGCAAGTTACCTATCGTCAATCAGGCGACCACTACCTGCTGGTTGAATATGGCCCTATGATGCTCGATTTGAACCTGCGTTTTCGCGCTCACGCATTGATGGAGTGGATACAAAAAGCGCTTGATTCGGGCGATTTAAAAGGCATCGTCGACCTGACTCCGGGCATCCGTTCACTGCAGATTCACTTTGATTCGCAAGTATTGCCCCGCGAAACATTGCTGCAATCTCTGATCTCGGCAGAGAAAGAGCTGCCAGCCACTGATACAATGGAAGTGCCCACACGCATTGTGCATCTGCCGTTATCCTGGAACGATACAGCGACACGCCTGGCCATTGAAAAATATATGCAATCCGTGCGCAAAGATGCGCCTTGGTGTCCGAGTAACATCGAGTTTATTCGCCGCATTAATGGATTGGATAGTATTGAAGCCGTGCAGCGCATCCTGTTTGAAGCGAGCTATCTGGTATTAGGTTTGGGTGATGTCTATCTGGGTGCACCGGTAGCCATACCGCTAGACCCCCGTCACCGTCTGGTTACCACCAAATACAATCCAGCACGCACCTGGACGCCTGAAAACGCTGTAGGCATCGGCGGCGCCTATTTATGCATTTATGGCATGGAAGGTCCCGGTGGTTATCAGTTTGTCGGACGCACCCTGCCCATGTGGAATCGGTACCGTCAAACGATTGACTTCAAGGAAGGGAAACCCTGGTTATTGCGTTTCTTTGATCAGATCCGCTTCTATCCGGTCAGTGAAAGCGAGTTGCTGAA
>CAKKRO010000135.1:3070-17521 GCA_919902625.1 Nitrosomonadaceae bacterium | reverse complement strand
AATTAATTATTTATTCTGAATTTTCGTATCATTTCCGGAATATTTGAAATCCAGAATGAAGTTGATAGCGTGATTAAGAGGAACCCGCACAGGATATTCTGTGCGGGTTCCTTTGTTTATTGGGAATTGCATGACCTAGTTAGTATTAATTAATCGTATAGTCCGGGCAAATCAGTATTACTAATAAAATAAGTATTTATTCTAATTTTATATATATGGATAACAGGGTTTTTATTAATCTGAATTATGAATAGAGTAAACAAATTACACAGGTAATTTAGGAGCAGCAAAATATGTCATTTGAGCAACTCGGCTTATCAACCGATTTATTGCGTGCCATTTCTGATCAGGGATATACAAAACCAACTCCAATTCAGGAACAAGCAATACCAGTAATTTTAGAAGGCAATGACGTTATGGGTGGTGCCCAGACGGGTACGGGTAAGACAGCAAGTTTTATTCTTCCGATGTTGCGAAGACTGGAGACTCATGCAAATAGTAGCATGTCACCAGCTAAACACCCAATCCGAGCATTAATTCTAGTCCCGACTAGAGAACTTGCAATGCAAGTGTATGTGAGTGTTAAAACATACGGAAAGTATTTGACACTCAGATCAACCGTTATATATGGTGGAGTAAGTATCGATGCGCAGATTGACACCGTGCGTTCCGGGATAGAGATTTTAGTGGCGACGCCAGGCCGCTTATTGGATCATCTTCAACAAAAGACTTTGATTCTTTCTAAGGTGGAAATACTGGTTCTGGATGAAGCTGATCGAATGCTGGATATGGGATTTTTACCGGATATAAAACAGATTATTCAGTTACTGCCTGAGCAACGGCAAAATTTGATGTTTTCAGCAACTTTCTCAGAGGAAATCAAAAAACTTGCCAGTAAGATATTGAGAAAACCAGTATTAATTGAGGTTGCAAAACAAAATTCAGTCAGTGAATTAATAACACATGTTGTTTATCCCGTTGAACCTTTAAAAAAGAAAGAGTTGCTAATCTACTTGATTAAACAGCAAGAATTGCAACAGGTGTTAGTTTTTGCGCGCACTAAACAGGGTGCAGATCGTTTAGCACAACAATTGGACCGCCAAGGTATTTCTAGTGCAGCGATACATGGAGATAGGAATCAGCTTCAGCGTACTCAAGCTCTGGAAAATTTTAAACAAGGTTTAATTCGAGTACTTGTTGCTACTGATGTTGCTGCACGAGGTTTGGATATTGAAGAGTTAACACATGTGATCAATTTTGAATTACCTAACAATCCTGAGGATTATGTGCATCGTATCGGGCGAACAGGCCGTGCAGGAACCAAGGGTTTTGCAATTTCTCTAGTGGGCAGAGAAGAGAATCAATTGTTGATTGGAATAGAGAAATTACTAAAGACTAAAGTTAACATAGAAGAAATAAAAGGATTTGAATCGATAAATTTGCAACCGCATGTTTTAGAGAAAGAAAAACCAATTGATGCGAAGAAACTTAAACGCAATGTAGCATCTGCGCACAGTAAAAAAATGAATCTTTTTGTAAAACAAGACGAAGCAGTTATGCGTTTTAATAAAGAAGTAACCCACAAGAATACAAGACGTTTAGAAAAGACTGAAGATCCATTGTTTACACAACCTTATGTGCCTAAGTTCTCTGATGTTATGTTAATAAAACAAGACGAGATGAGCAAAAAATCGGTACATAAAAGATTGAGTCAATCTAATAGACCACTACCTGCTTTATTCATTCCGCCAGTTATCAGTAAACAAAAGTAAGAACAGTCTGAGAAATCTAAAAATATCAATTTCAACCATCTTCTGATCATGAAGGTTGTGGAGGGACTTTTATCCACTCTCCCGTACATTCCTTAACATAAGGATAGTATCCTTCAGGATTACGGCAATAATGCCAATAATTGTTCCTTTGTTGGGAAGTCGGCCGGGAGATATTGCCCTGCTGTTGGGTATAAGTAGGCTGGACACGTGGAACGACGACCGCTGGTGCTGCCAATAGGGGGGCAGCAGCAATTACTGTGGAATAGCTACCTAACGGATAGTAAGCCTCAAAGCGGCGATAAGGACCAAAACCGACACTGGAAAAATTACTATAGTATCCACCAAAGCTACTAAAAGGCACACCAAAGCCGTAGTATCCAAAACCGCCAAAGGGAGCAAATGGACTAAAAGGACCAAACCCTAATCCCATTCCTAGACCTAACCCAAATCCTAAATCAAATCCGTCATGATGATGGTGGCCCCAGTTGTGATTGTTATATCCACCGTGTTGATTGGGCCCAATATTCTGATCTGTATAGGTGCTATTCTGAATATTTACAATTTGATCGGAAGCATCATTGCTCTGGGTAGATGGATCAATTTCAGCGGAAGTGGATTCAGAAGCCTCAACAGATCCAGTTGATTCAACAGATTCTGCAGGCAGGTTTGTCAATTCTTTGCGGAGGGGCTCCTGTGTGAATCCATCACCTTGCACAGATTCCATATCCTGGCCCGAATCATTATCCGCTCCAGAATCATCTGACTCGTTAAACCCATCATCTTGATAGAAACCGTCATTCGGATCAAAGTCACTTCCGAATTCGCTGCCTGGATCAAAATAATTACCGGAATCATAATCATCTCCGTAATAATCACCCCCGAAGTCACCATCAAAGTCACTTCCGTAATCGCCCCCGAAGTCGCCTCCGTCAAAACCTCCGCCGTCTCCCTCGGCACCTGCTGGACTTACTGAAAGAAATCCACATAGGGCGATAGCCAGGCAAGTTAGCTTGAATTTTTTCATATCAACCTCGATCAGAATTTAATGAAGCAATACAAATTCATTGATTACATGAGTGTAAGTAGGCGCGTAATATAGTCGTATGGCTGCTAGTAATCAATAACGACGATGCTTTATATTTGTTGTCTATCATATAGAGCAGAATCTGAATGGAAGCTGAATGAAAGATGTGCAGGTTTTACTTGAACACATCTCGTAAAATGGAATCAGCGGGGAATTCAACGCTTATCCTGCAATTGAGCAAAATTCGTCAGAAGCGATGTACACTCCGGTTTGAACATATAGGGAGATAGTAAAACTGGAGACTGTAGGAGCTTTTATGTATCCGGTTTGCCTACTACGACTACGGTGCAGAAACTACTTACATTTCTTGATGGTGATTAAAAATTAGCAATCAAAGTGGCCCTGATGGCAATAGGTGATCCAGGTGTTATATTGTTATTGTTTTGTACTGATGCAAAATATTTGGTATCAAACAAGTTCTCAATATTTAACTGGGCACGAACCTGCTTCGTCAGTTGTGCAAATAATGCCGCATCAACCCGTGTGAAATCCGGTATTCTGACCGTATTATCCGTTGCAGCAAACATATCGCCCCGATAAATTACGCCCAATGCTGCACCCACGCGAGGAGTGAAATCATATCGGTTCCACACTGAAAATGTATGACGGGGAAGCTCTGCTACTGATGCCCCTTTCTTTGCGGCACTTGATTGGGTGCTGGTAATTTCACCGATCTGATAGGCATATCCCCCCATTACACTCCAATTCGAAGCCAGTTGGCCATTGAGACTTACTTCAACGCCTTCTGTACGCTGTCCTTTGGTTAAAAAAGATCGTGACGAATCGTTCGGATCAACCGTGATGACGTTCGTTCGATCCAGTTGAAATACGGCGCCCGTTAAGGCCAGATCTGGACGAATATCCCATTTAACCCCAGTCTCGAGTGTTGTGAATTTTTCTGGTTTAAGTACAGCGGTGGTTACATTTAATGAGGTCAGTTGATCGCCGGCACGCGGAACATAGGCTTGACTGTAACTCACATAAAATGAAACCGGCTCAATCGGTTTGTAAATTAAGCCAAAGCGCGGTGCAATCAATCCATCATTCGTTTTTAAATGAGTTCTGTCCCCGTTTCTTTGTTGAAAGTCCACTTGGAACATATCATAGCGAACCCCGGCGATTAATTGGAGTTGAGGCAGCAGCTCTATCTGGTTCTGAATATATAATGACGTAACATTGACGACGCTTCGATTATAAGCATCCTGATTTCCAGTTAAGAAAGTAACGGGCACATGGGTAATTGGATTATTTAAAGGAACACGCAAGCTGCTGTTTGACAGATCATTATTGAAGAAACCGGTTTGTCGTCTGTTATGGGTATCCTGACGACCTACTTCTATACCTGCCATCAGTGTATGCGAAATCGATCCCGTATTAAAAGAATAAAGCAGATTCGTTTGATTAAAAACATTTTCACGAGTTGTCGCGTTGTTATAGGCACCCAGTGACACCAATCCAGAGAAAACCTGACTATTCGCAAATATGTTTTGATAGAACTTATCATACGTTGTGTAATTGGTTCGATTTTGCAGCGTAAAACCGGAATCAAACTTATGATCAATCATGGAATTAAACGCCAACACATCAATATTCGCATTGCTGCGCTTGGGATCTCCAAAGAATTGTGATGAATGAACATCGACGGGACGCCCCATAAATGAAGGAATTCCTCGGTCAGCCGTGCGATCATCATGGAACCGTTCCATGTTTACGATAACCTTGGTGCGATGAGTGGGTTTGAGTGTAACTGTTGGGGAGATTCCAAGCCGCTCCATACTTACGCCATCACGGAAACTGCCAGCATCCTCGTACATGGCATTCAAGCGAACTGCGGCCACATCATTAATTACATGACCGACATCGGCGGTCATTCTTTTTTGATTGAATGATCCTCCCTGGAAGGTAAATTCGCGGACTGGGTCCCAGTTAGCTTGCTTCGACACACGGTTGATGACACCGCCCGAACCGCCACGTCCAAAAATCATGCCATTGGCGCCTTTCAGTACCTCTATTCGGTCGATGTTATAAAGGTCACGGAAGAATTCGGCATCATCTCGAATGCCATCAATAAAAAAGTCTCCTGTTGAGCGGTTACCACGAAACACAAGTGCGTCACGATTACCCTCGCCTTGTGATACGCCGACACCTGGTACATAACGAACAGCATCACCAAGGCTCCGGATGGATTGATCTTTAATCAATTCGTTGGTTACAACGGATATCGATTGCGGCACATCACGCAGCAAAGTATTGGTTTTTGTCGCTGTGCTAGTACTAACCGCTGCGTAACGATTTGTATTGCTCGCAGTGATTTGTATTGAAGGTAAGGTTGTAACGGCAGGATCTGTTCCCGAAGCAGCCGGCAGCTCTGTAATGACATAACCACCTGCTTGCTGAGTCACTTGCAGGTTAGAGCCGGTCAGTAATTGGTCAAGACCCGGTTTAATTTCAAAATTACCCGATAGTCCGTAAGATACTTTTCCCTGCAATACTGCAGGATCGAAAGTAAGCGATATTCCCGCTTGCTGTGAAAACTGATTCAGAGCATCTTGTAATGAACCAGCAGGAATATTGTAGGCCCTTACCACAGGTGCAGTAATATTTAACGATTCTGCAACACTCAGTTTGGACAAAAAAAATGCCACAATGCCCAGACTGATTAATATGATATAAAAATAAATACTTCCAATAGGGCTGCGAGTAGTCATAATGTGTTGAAACAGAATTGTTCTTTTACGGTTTTCGCTAGGCCTGGGGGGTGAGTAAATTATTTTTCCAATGTAACTGGATAATGAGCTAGATGTATATTATTTTGATAAAAAAAGCAGTCAAGATTGAAAATTAAAGGCGATCAGGTTGATTACACCGGACACCGTATTCAATCTCTTGAGATAGCCATGGGCGCCTGTTGACTAATTTGCAGTCATTAAAATCTGTATATCCTTTTGGCTTCGCTCTCTCAGGCTGCTGTTTCGCACATGGGTTGGGAAAGGAAGTTTTGTACTTGAGATTTCTGTACGAGTGTCTGATCCAACACCTGCTTGGTATGACACGCGCAAATGCCACATTGCTCGGTAACGCCCAAGCAGGTTTTTAAATCTCTCATTCGATCAGCGCCCTGATATATTGCTTCACGTATTGCGCTTTCTGTTACTCCCTTGCAGATACATATATACATATTAGATACCTTAAAATCTTTTATCCAAATAAACTTGGCGACTACAAAATAGAAGTTAAAGAGTTATTAATAATGAGAATGATTCTTAATTATACCAATTTCTGTATAAAATGCAACTAATACAGTATCCGACGAACAATTAAAAAAGTTAATATTATTGAATCCGCCTCCAAGGAGCGACATTCGGCTCAATAATTGCTGATTCTTCAATAATTTGTTCATTGTCAAAATCAATAAGCTGGCCCGTACCAATTTGTCGTGTTTGATTACCCAGATTTATTTCCAATTGTCCTTGAGTAACTGCAATACTGCCGCCTTGCCTGTGTTTCTGTAGGCTGAAATTAGCGTTCCTATTCCAGAAGCGGATATTACCAACGATGATTTCCAATATTCCGGCATCCAAAGTTAAACGTTTACTATCAAAATAAACATTCCCTTGTATTAACTCAACCTTTGGCGGTTCACTGTTCGTAACGGTTATGACCGTATTGGCATCCAGTGCAACAGTTATATCAGGTGTTACCGTAATACTTTTATATTGCCCTGCTTTGGTTTCATGAAACTGGGTTGCAACAGGCGGTGGAACAATAAAGATTAAGGCGCCCGCCAACATGGCAATCGCGGCGCTCAGAAAGGGCAGTAGAAGTTTCTTTCGCAGCAAGAATTTATTATCTGGAGATTTAGTCAAAACTTTATTCTTATTGTGCCGAAGGGTCTGTAATAAAACCGATTCGCGCCATACCGGCTTTGGCTGCAATACTCATGATTCGCGCAACATGCTCATAATGCGCCAGTTTATCCGCACGGATATGTAACTCCGTTTTAGGTGCCTTTGCAACTGTTGCACCAAAGCGAGGAGCCAACTGTTCCAATGTTACGGGTTCCCCATTCCAAAAAAGACTGCCATCCGTGCGAATAGCTAATTCAACATGCTCAGGTTGGGTAATATTGGGAGTATTCTCCGCTTTGGGCAGATCAATTTTGACTGAGTGCGTCAGCAATGGCGCCGTGATAATAAAAATGATTAACAGTACCAGCATGACATCCACCAGTGGCACTACATTGATTTCTGCCATGGGCGTCTGACGCCCGCTATCCTGTATGCTGCCGAATGCCATTATTGTCTCCCTTCAATGCTTGCAACCGTTATTTCCGTATCTGTTTTTGGCGATGATTGTAGCGAAGCAGCTGGTGCATCATTATTGTCGCCTACAGTAATCAATATAAAAAGATCATGCGCAAAAGCATCCAGATGCGCCAGCCAGATACGATTACGGCGCACAAAAGCGTTATAGGCAAGTACCGCAGGAATCGCCACAGCCAGTCCCAATGCGGTCATGATCAACGCCTCTCCCACAGGACCGGCCACTTTATCCAATGTACCCTGGCCTGAAAGCCCAATTTGTATGAGTGCGTGATAGATGCCCCATACTGTCCCGAACAATCCGATATACGGCGCTGCTGAGCCTGCAGAGGCAATTAGTGTAAGGCCATTCTCAACACGAGTAGCCTCCTGATCAATACCATTACGTAATGCACGTGTCAGAAATTCACTGGTTCCGCCTGCTGCAGCCAATTTATACGAACCATGAATTTTAGAATCAGCTGCAGCATCTATGCCCAACTTGGCAAGTTCCGCGAAAGCATTATTGGGTGCTGTATTCTTGAATTCAACGTTAACAGCCTGTAAGGAATCAAAACTCCAGAAATGTTTAAGAAAGGCCTCGGCGCGGCGTTTAGCGATATAATTAGCGATACTTTTTGTGATGATCAGATACCAGCTCGCAACTGAAAGTGATAGCAGTAATACCAGTACACTGATACCGACACCATCGATTTGAGCGAGAAAGTGAGAAAAGCCAAGTCCTTTTTCCATTGATTAATTTCCTTGCAGTACAAAATTAAAGGGTTGTAAGGCAACTGCCCGAACTGGCTGACCATTGCGTAGTGACGGATTGCACTGCCAGTTCTTCACTGCAGCTAGTGCAGCCTCATCGAGGCGTTCATAGCCACTGCTATTAATGACTTTCGCATCATCAATACGTCCATTTTCATCCAACTCCACGCGAAGTACTAATTTGCCTTCCTCACCCATGCGGCGAGAAATAGCCGGGTAAGCGGGCGCAGTTAATTTAGGGCAGGAAACAGACAATTCTGAAGACAATGTAACGGGTCCCGTTTGCATTTGCGTAGGGGGCGCTTCAGCTACAGGCCCAGCTTCTTTAGCTTGTTCCATCACTGGTTCTGGCTCTGGCAGCGGCTCAATATGCTCTTGTTTAGGTTCCACAGGTGTTTTCGCTGCGAGACGCTCCTGTTTGGGTATAATGACAGGTTTTTTTGCAGGCTGAAGTTTAACAGGCGGCGGTTCGGGTATAACCTTGGGCGCGGTATTTGGCGCTGGTAACGTAATTAGATCAGCAAACAACGTAACCATTTGTTCGGGAGGAGGGATTAAACGCTGATTCCATAAAAAATAAAACAATGCGGCGTGTACCAAGAGAACAAACAACAATCCGGGTAATGAGATGAGGCGTTGTTGCGGCCCTAAATACTCAATATTTTTCCGAGATAGTGATTGCATTGCAGAATATAAATCCAGACAAACTTCTTGCTTACTCGATTTAGAACAGGCCAGATACGCCAATGATTTTGCTTTTTTTGTTAATGAGTATAAGTCTAGTCCGCTATGTACAAACCGAGGCTAAACCAATAATTATTATAACGCAAACGATAATAATTATCAATCATCGTTTGGTGTTTATATAGAAATACTTTTCAGCATACAATACCCTTTGGTTTTTCTATCGTTCATGAAATGACATTTAGCCATTACATATTTACGTTTACGTATAGCCTCACTACTCTTATCAATCTAACTCAGACATGACAGACACAACACCTGGATTTTGGCGACGAATCATCTGCCTGATTTATGAATCTCTTCTTTTACTGGCGGTTTTATTTATTGCCAGCTTTATTTTTCATCTTATTTTTCGTGACACGAATGCTGTTTATTTCAGACCGTTATTCCAGTTCTATCTGCTTGTTATTATGGGATACTACTTTATCTGGTTTTGGACACATGGTGGACAGACATTGGCTATGCAAACCTGGAAAATGCGTGTTGTATCCGTTGATGGAAGTAGTTTAACGAAAAAACAGGCTATTACACGGTATCTACTCGCATTAGTAGGAATTCTCCTATTTGGTACAGGAATTATCTGGGCACTGTTTGATCGTGATCGTCAGTTTCTTCATGACAGGTTAGCGGGAACTCGTATTATTCGTTTAGCGTAAGCTGCTAATTCGCCAGGATTTATATTTTTATACGCTCCAATGTGATAATTTTTAACCTTTGTATTTAAAAAATGTATAATAATCGGCTTGTTATCATTTAATCTACGTACTATTTGTACATAAAGATTGGTTTCTAAAATTTGTAGAAAATAAACATTAATCACACGTTTAGATAGATCTTCATCATATAAATGCGTAGTCAAACTTTCTCGGTAACGGCCGGTCTGAAGTTCTTGTTCAGAGATTGTACGATCCAGGCCAACGGTTTAATCATATTAACTGCAACACTCTTTATTTTTTTAATTGATTTACAGTTGCCACTGGGTGTTGCTGCCGGTGTACCTTATGCACTTGTCATATTTGGCAGCTTGTGGATCAGTGGGACTCGATTTACCTACGTAATCGCTTCTTTGGGATTGATGTTTACAGTGCTGGGTTTCTATCTGTCTCCTGGCGCTTTGGTGCCGATAGAAACCGCAATGATTAATCGAGGTCTTACTTTACTATTGATCGTTAGCACTGCAATCATGGTTACTAAAATCAAAAAGGCGAATATTGATATGTCTGCCTTAATGACTCAGACATTGATTGATCCTGTCACCGGGTACAAAAACAGACATGCTTTTGAGACTGAACTGGATACCGAAATACTGAGATGTGAGCGATATCATCGGGATTTATCTGTCGCTATCGTTGATATTGATCATTTTAAAATATTTAGTGATAACCATGACAGCCGATATGCGGATGACGTCATCAAAAGAGTCTCCAGAGATATCAAAACCAACATAAGGACATCAGATCTCTTTTATCGTATAGATATCGATGTATTTGCCATTTTGTTTCCTGAAACAGACTTATCTGAAGCAAAAGAAATATGCGAAGCCATTCGTAAAAAAGTTGCTGCTAAGGCAGACAAAGACCCAGAAAATAAAATCACGATAAGTACGGGCATCGCCATGCTCAGAAGCACCGACAACCAAATAAATTTGTGTAAACGTGCAGAAGATGCGCTTTTGATTTCAAAACGTAATGGAAAAAATCAAGTTTCGACTTTGCCTCAAGTTGTCTGTAAAGATAAACCCTTAGTAGCTGCGATTTTGTCTCGATCAAGATCTGATTAATATCATCTTTTGCTTTTTCTCAGAAAAATTCTGTTTCTTATTCAAGACGGATATCAGTTGCACCCGGAAACAATAATAAAAATGTATTTACAGATGCATTAAAGAAATTACCTTAGATTCTCTTATATAATTCAGTGTATCAGATGATAAAACAATGAGTTTCTGAGATACCCATGAGTTTAATTAATAAACCGATGGCCAAGAAGTCAGGTGGTCACTCATTTTCTCCCAGAGTAGCCCGATTGCTCCGCGAATCAGGCTGGCTGATACTGGTGGGAGCTGCGCTCTATCTTATATTGATATTTTATAGTTATGATCGCGGCGATGCTGGCTGGTCACATAGTGGGGATTTTAATCAAATCCAGAATGCCGGCGGGCATGCGGGTGCATGGCTGGCTGATCTGCTGCTGTATTTATTTGGCGTATCTGCATGGTGGTGGGTTGCTTTCTTTCTTTCAGCGGTTAACTGGAGCTATCGACGCATTGATGTTGCCGGAATTTTTGATCGGCATTCTCTACTACTATCAGCCGCAGGTTTTTTATTACTGCTATCAGCTAGCAGTGGTCTTGAATCACTTAGATTTTATACCCTAAACATATCACTACCGCTGATGCCGGGCGGCATGCTGGGCGGTGCAATCAGTCATCATTTCTCGCAGATACTTGGTTTTACCGGTGCAACGCTGACATTATTAATATTAATCGCCATAGGATTCAGTCAATTTACAGGGCTGTCATGGGTGCGTTTTGTTGAGAAAATTGGCGAAAATATTGAAATCCTTTTGCTATACATAAAAACCTTATGGCAAACAAGACAAGACAAGTTTGCAGGCATCATTGCATCACGCGTGCGTGAAGAAATAGTCGAGAATGAGAAAAAACGCATAGAAGACAGCCCTCTGTTGCATATTGAGCTACCAACCACGACTATTATTAAATCTCAGCGCATTTTCAAAGAAAAGCAGACATCCCTGTTCTCTGACTTACCCGATTCACCCTTGCCTCCTTTACATTTATTAGATGAACCTGAAAAAGATTTTGAAGTTTTGTCCAAGGAAACGCTTGAATTCACATCACGTTTGATCGAACGGAAACTTAAGGAATTCGGCGTGGATGTCAAAGTAGTCGCTGCCTTTCCTGGTCCTGTTATCACACGCTATGAAATTGAGCCGGCAGTAGGCGTAAAAGGCAATCAAGTCATTAATCTGGTTAAAGATCTGGCGCGCGCCTTATCTGTCGCAAGTATCCGGGTAGTCGAAACTATTCCAGGAAAAACCAGCATGGGACTTGAAATTCCCAATCCCAAGCGGCAGATTGTTCGATTACAAGAGATTCTCAGCTCACAAGCCTATGCCGATGCTACTTCACCCTTAACCATCGCGTTGGGTAAAGATATCAGCGGCCGCCCAATTGTGTCTGATCTGGCAAAAATGCCCCATGCGCTGGTAGCAGGAACAACCGGCTCAGGAAAATCAGTCGCGATTAATGCGGTTATTCTGAGTCTTATTTATAAAACTACACCCGAACAGACCCGTCTTATTCTGATTGACCCCAAGATGCTGGAATTATCTGTTTATGAAGGTATTCCACATCTTCTGACACCCGTCGTAACCGATATGCGCGAAGCCGCCAGTGCTTTACGTTGGTGCGTTGCAGAAATGGAGCGGCGTTACAAATTGATGTCATCCCTGGGAGTGCGTAACCTCAGTGGTTTCAATCTGAAAATACGCGATGCGATCAAAAAAGAAGAGCCTTTGGTTAACCCATATGGCCCACCGGAAGGAACACCGGAATATCTGGAAGAGTTACCGCTCATTGTCGTAGTGATTGATGAACTAGCGGATTTGATGATGGTGGCGGGTAAGAAAGTTGAGCATTTGATTGCCCGGCTGGCGCAAAAAGCACGGGCATCCGGCATACATCTTCTGTTGGCGACCCAAAGACCCTCGGTTGATGTGATTACCGGCCTGATTAAGGCAAATATCCCGACCCGGATTGCTTTTCAGGTATCCAGCAAAATTGATTCACGAACCATTCTTGATCAAATGGGAGCTGAAGCATTGCTGGGTCAAGGAGATATGCTGTATTTGCCGCCTGGCAGCGGCTACCCGCAACGCATTCATGGCGCTTTTGTGGCTGATCACGAGGTACACAAAGTGGTTGAGTACCTCAAAGAGCATGGCGAGCCGTGCTATATCGAAGCAATTCTTAAGATTGATGAAGAAGAAAATGATTCCAGTAGCTCGACGGACTTAAAAAAAACAGCGGAGGGTGAAGCTGATCCGCTCTATGATGAGGCCGTTGCAATAGTCGTCAAAACCCGTCGCGCTTCGATCTCTTTGGTACAAAGGAATTTGCGTATCGGCTATAATCGTGCTGCCCGGCTCATTGAAGAGATGGAACGCACTGGCTTGGTATCATCCATGCAAAGCAACGGCAACCGGGAAGTATTAGCTCCAGCACGAAACGAATGATTAAACTGTCAAACTGCAATCAGTAGTTCTGCACTATAACTTCAAATACAGGAACATTATGTACCGTTCAAGCTGTTCCACTTTTTTCTTGTTACTTTTCGGTATTCTGGTACCCGCATCAGTTGAAGCGTCTGCCATTGACAGCCTGAAAGCCTTTATCCAGGAAACCCGCACGGTACGTGCAAACTTTTCACAAACGCTCTATGACAGGAATGCACGTACCCTGCAAGAATCAAATGGCACCCTGCAATTCGAGCGCCCGGAGAAATTTCGCTGGACCTATGAAAAACCCTATGAACAATTAATCGTAGGGGATGGCATTCAAGTCTGGTTTTATGATCATGACCTGAATCAGGTGACCGTGCGTCAATTCAATATCGCTATTGGCAGCAGTCCGGCTGCGCTACTCGCCGGCAGCAGCGCCATAGAAGACAATTTTGTGCTGACTGAGCTTGGTCTGCAAAATCAGATTGAATGGCTCGAGGCTATACCCAAAAGCAAAGAGAGTGTTTTTGAGTTCATTCAAATGGGATTTTCACCCGAAGGCACGTTAAAAATTATGGCGTTACGCGATAATTTCGGTCAAACCACACTACTTACATTCTCAGATCTGGATAAAAATCCTAAGCTTCCGGCTGATTTGTTTAAATTCATACCTCCTGAGAATGCGGATGTCATTAGTGACTGATCTGTTTCCAAACAACGAATCCAGAGCGCCTCTTGCAGAACAGTTACGTCCAAAGCATCTGAGCGATATCATCGGCCAAAGCCACTTACTGGGTTCCGGGAAACCGTTGCGTCTTGCTTTCGGATCCGGCAAGCCTCATTCGATGATTTTATGGGGTCCGCCCGGTACGGGTAAAACAACGCTAGCACGTATCATGTCAACCGAGTTTAAATGTGAATTTATTGCGTTATCCGCTGTTCTTTCCGGGATAAAAGATATCCGGAACGCGATTGAGCAGGCCCAGTTGGTTTTACAACAAACCGGGCGGCACACCATACTTTTTGTCGACGAAGTTCATCGTTTTAACAAATCACAGCAAGATGCCTTTTTGCCGTATGTCGAACAGGGCTTGATCACTTTTATCGGAGCTACCACCGAAAATCCCTCCTTTGAAGTGAATAATGCGTTGTTATCGCGTGTCCAGGTCTATATTCTTACTGCCTTGTCTGAACAAGAATTGGCTCAGCTATTTGAACGCGCACAAGAATTCGTTCTGCATAAGCTGCAATTTTCTGATGAAGCACGGCATTTACTGATTGAGTTTTCAGATGGCGATGCGAGACGTTTGCTCAACCTGCTGGAGCAAGTCGGCAATGCGGCTGAAACAGTATCCATTACACAGATCAGCAAGGATTATGTGCTCAATGCGCTGTCACGCAATGCGCGCAACTTTGACAAAAGCGGTGATGCGTTTTATGACCAGATATCCGCTCTGCACAAATCGATCCGCGGATCCTCACCCGATGCGGCGCTCTACTGGCTATGCCGTATGCTGGATGGCGGCACCGATGCGCT
>CAKKRO010000135.1:0-2970 GCA_919902625.1 Nitrosomonadaceae bacterium | reverse complement strand
TGCAAGCGCGGCGTAACACAGCCTCAAAACAAATTGGCCAGGCCAAAAGCAAAGGCGAAGATGTCACTGCCATTATGGCCGAGGTGTCCCATCTGGGTGATGCGCTGAAACAGGCCGAAACCCGATTGGAAGAAATTCAGAATAGCTTGCAGAAAATATTGCTCGAAGTACCCAACTTACCCCATGACAGCGTGCCTGAAGGAAAAAGTGAAGCATATAATGTGCAGATCCGCCGTTGGGGTGAGCCCCGTCAATTTGATTTTGAAATAAAAGATCATGTCAGTATAGGTGAGGGCCTGGGATTACTGGATTTTGAAACAGCCGCCAAACTCAGCGGCGCACGATTCAGTCTGATGAAAGGCGGGCTTGCCCGTTTACACCGCGCACTGGCTCAATTCATGCTGGATACGCACACCCAGGAACATGGTTATGTCGAGGCTTATGTACCGTACTTGGTAAACCGGGAAAGCTTACGCGGCACCGGCCAGTTACCTAAGTTTGAAGAAGACTTGTTTGCAGTCAACGCCGGAGGGGCGAGCTATACCACTACCGGGAACTTACCCGGGTTTCATCTCATTCCAACCGCCGAAGTACCGATTACCAATATGGTGCGTGATGAAATCGTGCCACTGCAGTCGCTGCCGCTGAAATATGTGGCGCATACCCCTTGTTTCCGTTCCGAAGCCGGCAGCTATGGCCGGGATACGCGCGGCCTGATACGTCAACACCAATTTGATAAAGTGGAACTGGTGCATATAGTCCATCCCGATCAATCCTACGCGGCATTGGAACAACTGGTAGGTCATGCGGAAAAAATTCTACAGAAACTGGCGCTTCCATATCGCGTGATGACATTGTGTGCCGGTGACATGGGATTTTCTGCGGCAAAAACCTACGACATTGAAGTCTGGCTGCCGGCACAAAACACCTACCGGGAAATCTCTTCCTGCAGCAATTGCGAAGCATTCCAGGCACGGCGTATGCAGGCGCGTTTTCGTAACGAAAATGGAAAACCGGCGCTGCTGCACACATTAAATGGATCAGGGCTTGCAGTAGGGCGTACTCTGGTCGCTGTGCTGGAGAACTATCAGAATGCGGATGGCAGTGTTTCCATCCCGGAAGTTTTACGCCCCTATATGAATGGCCTTGACCAACTCGGGAGTACCGGAGGAAAATGAAAAATGAAGCATATCTTTTCACTCTATAGGATTCATCATCATGCAAAATGAAAATGCCAATCGGCCTAATGGCAAGCCTGATAACAGCGATACTATCGAAACGTTGGAAGCCGAAATTCGTGAGGCGGTTGCCCATGGATCTCATATTCAGGAAACCGTGCATCGTTTAACCTTGCAGGCAATGAATGCGCAACGCATTGATCTGGAATCGTTGCAGCGGATCATCACTGCCGTCATGCAGGGCGCGCATGACGGAGCAGAGCAACAATTGCAACAGGCAACCAATCAGGCTCAAGCAGCAAAATCACAAATCACTGAAGCCATAACAGGTCTGGATTCAGCGCTGGCAGGATTTGCTGAAGCTTCAAAACTTGCCATTGAGGAAGCAACAGGGCAAGCAAAAAAATTCTCCGATAAAGAATTGACTCGTACCCGCTCTGACTTGGAGGGTCTGGAAAATCTGTTTCTGGATACGTTACATAATACCGCCACGGCTGCTCAAGGACTGATTGCCGATGTTCTGCATGATCTCAGTCGTCATGCGAAAAGCAATGGAACAGCGGTCGGTTCGCAATTGAAAGAAACCTTAGCCATTTTTACTCAACAGATTGCTTCAGTGGGGCATTCCCAATTGGAGGCAGGGGCCAGTCTGGCGCAGAAAACGGCTGATTTCATTGGGAAAACCGCAACTGGTGTGCTGTCGGGTGTCAAGGATCAATCAAAACCGGATAAACACTAAACCGATCGGATTAACTGTGGTCTTCACCGCCTAAGGCTTCGATGATGTCCGTGATGAGTTGACTTAATTCACCGGTCATGATGGCAAAATCACTCTCAAATAATTCTTCAGTCGATTCGGCGGATTCTTTAAGGATGTCTAAGGGTGTAATTCGCCGAAGCTGAAGATTATCATGCAAAACAAAGGAAATTTTGTTGTTCCAGGTCATAGCGAGCTTAATCACTTTCTTTCCTGCCCGGATATGCCGTGCTGTTTCTTCGGCATCCAGAACATGATGAGTATATTTGACGGTTGCTTTCTCATCGTTCATCCCTTGCAGTTCACAGTCGCGATCTATCGTGAAAATAGACGGCAGATCATCGCCGGATAGCCATCGCGTCATTGCCGAAGAAGGTGAAATCTGCGTTTCCAGCGGCGCCAACGTCAGATCATGTACTGATTTAATCAATACTTCAACGAATTCATCGGCTTTATGAGCACCCGCCGTATCAATAACCAGCCGGTTTTTTATCGCATCGATCCAGGCATAGGTCTTGTGGCGTTGCGTAAAAGCGCGCGGCAATAGCTCGATAATCGTTGCTTCCTTGATATCCCTGACTTGTTTTTTGCCCGGTTTGTAGCCTTGCATTTGTTCTATCTGCGTAAGCCGGGTTTTGGCGTGTTGATTGATCACCCCAGCCGGTAATAATTTCTTTTCTATCCCCAGGGCGGTCAGCCATTGCTGACCAAAGGCATGCACAAAATTTTCTTGTTCTTCTCTCGGCACCATCCAGCCACGGCTTTGCATCTCCATTTGCATGCATGGTTGCAATGCATGCTGGGAAAGCGCTTCTTCAAGACGATTCAGTGTTATATTTCCACCGGTAATACGATAAGCTTGTAAGTTTCTGAACCACATAGGTTTACTCAATTAACTGATTGATTTATTTCGTGATCATCATTGCATGAAAAAAGTTTACTCTGCCATCAATTTGATGGAAGCACAGATAGTACTTGATCTGCTTGAACACGCCTATATCCCGGCACAATTATTTAACCAGCATGCACAAGGCG
>CAKKRO010000134.1 GCA_919902625.1 Nitrosomonadaceae bacterium | reverse complement strand
TCGCGCACGTCGACGTCGGCGGGTTCTCCGTCGGTGATAACGAGCAGCAGTTTTTTCGCGGATTTCTGCAGTTTTAGGTAATGGGTGGCGTGGCGCATCGCTGCACCCATGCGCGTTGACAACTGCCCGGTCATGCCGGCGAGCCGGGCTTTGGGGATTTCGTTATAGGGCTGGTCGAAGTCCTTGTAGCGGTAGTATTCCACGTCATGGCGCCCGTTCGAGCAGAAGCCGTGAATCGCGAAAGGATCGCCGATTTTATTGATGGCGTTGGCGAGCAGTACCGTCGCCTGGCGGGTCAGATCCAGCACGGAATAGTCATGGCCAGAAACTTTTTCGTTGGTCGATTCGGATAAATCGAGCAATACCAGTACCGAGATGTCTCGCACTTTGCGCACCGAGCGCATCATGATGCGGGGATCGGGCTGCATGCCCATGCGGATGTCGATCATCGAACGGATCGCGGCGTTGATGTCGATTTCGTCACCGTCTTCCAGTTTGCGGATGCGGCGGGTGCCTTGCGGTTGCATGGCATCCAGCAGAAACTTCATGCGCGCGATTTCGCGTTTGTACTGGTTGGCAATGTCGTCGATGCATTGCATGTCGCCCAGCTTGGCGCGTTTTTCCTGGACGGTGGCCCAGTCCGGGCGTTCCAGTTGGATCTGATAATCCCATTCGGAATAGTGATAGGGCGCTGACACCGGTTCTTTGCCTTCTGATTCATTGTAGGAGACACCGGCATCTTCATAGGGAAAAAATTCGGTGCCCATGACCCAGATTTCCTGCGCGTCATCGCCGGCCGTTTCCACATCGACTTCATTGGCAAATTCCATCACGCTGACGTATTTGCGCACTTGCTTGGGCGCATCATAGCCAGCCGACAAAGATTTGTTTAAATCAAATTCCTCGAATTCCCAGAAATAGCGATTGTCATCGCGATAGGGCGCGGTGAGTTGATCGGTGCGCATATTGAACGGGATATTTTTCTCCCTGAAACTATGCGTCAGTTGAACCCCGATATCCCATGAGATTTGGCGGCTGCTGAGCTTATCTTGCGTATCTTTAAAAAGGCGGCGGCCTTCTGCAATCCAGCCATCCTTGTCCTGGTAATCCGGGTCGAGCAAAGCGCGTGCCAGGCGATTGAGGTAATCGCCCATCGTGACATTCATGTCCGGTGTGGCGGTATGCAACGCTGCCCAGGTTTTGCGCAATCCCGGAAAACGGCGAATGGACAGTTCTTCGATGCGTGCATCTTCAATGACCGAGATCACTGCCATTTGCATCGGATTCAATCCTTCGGCAGAAATGGGTTGTTTGGTTTCCACCAGATGCGCGGCAGCGTGCGCGGCAGCGGCACGATACACTTCGGTGGCGGAGACATCGCCAAAATTGTCATAAGCATCTGGCAGGTGGATGAAATAATTTTCAATAAAGGGTTTGTAGCCTTCACGGTTCTCAAAGTCACCGGAAGTCGGTTTCATGAAAAAGTCACGGCCCCAGAGTGCGCGCAGATACATGTTGATGCGGCGCTGCACATCCACAAACAGGGTGCCTTTGCGCTCTTTCTGTAGAACAGCAAGTGATTCCTTGGATTCCAGTCCGAAATATTTTATTTGCTCTTCATAATCGGTACGATGCGCATGCGCTCCCCACATCGCCCAGCGGCGTAGGCCGCCCAGCGTCAGTTGCCCAAACAGGATGTCCAGCTTGTTGAGCATAGGACGGATGCCGCGCGGTGCCTGTGCGATCAATGTATTCAGGAATTGCAGGTAATTCTGGAATAGCTGCGCATCTCCCAGGCGCTTGGCGGCTGTGGGGGAAGTGGCCAGTACCAGTTCGATAACCGCGCCTGAGGTTCTTGACGCGAGTGACAGTACAGAAGTCGCCAGATCGCCAATGATATCCTCACCAATTTCCTTGGCGACCAGGGGAATTTCATCGATCCAGCAATCCACCAGGCTGCGCCCGCGCCCTAATCCGCGCAGCGCTGAAACGCCTTTCAGATAATTATCCAGCCCACGCGGGGAAAAGGTTTTGACGGCTTCAGGCCAGGCATGACTGAGTAATTCAACCGATTCCGGTTCCAGATCTTCCAGCAATTCTTTGTAGTCATCCAGATTAATGCTCATGGTTACACCTACTTTTACACATAGTTATCGAGCAACAGCGTGCGATGAATCAACTGAGTCTTAATTAAAGAAGGTTGAAACCGCTGCATCCAGTGCATCCCGCATATCGGGATCATCGGTAATGGGGCGCACCAGGGCAACCCGGCAAGCGGCATGCGCATCAACCTTCTTGACGATAAGGCTGCCCGCGTAAATCAGCATACGCGTTGAGATGCCTTCATCCAGTCCATGCCCTTTCAGGTTCCGTGCGCGCTCGGCAATCGACACCAGTTTTTCTGCAATTTCAGTGGATACGCCGGTTTCATGGGCAATAATTTCACTTTCAATATCATGGCTGGGATAATTAAAATCCAGCGCGCCAAACCGTTGCTTGGTCGATTGTTTCAAATCCTTCATCAGACTTTGATAGCCCGGATTGTAGGAAATGACAATTTGGAAATCAGCATGCGCATGAATCAGCTCGCCTTTTTTCTCCAGCGGTAAAACACGGCGATTATCGGTCAATGGATGAATCACCACCGTGGTATCCTGACGCGCTTCAACCACTTCATCCAGATAGCAGATGGCGCCATAGCGTGCTGCAATCGCCAGTGGACCATCCTGCCAGCGTGTGCCATTGGCATCCAGCAAAAAGCGGCCCACCAGATCGGAGGCTGTCATGTCTTCATTACAGGCAACCGTGATGAGAGGCTTCTTTAATTTCCAGGCCATGTATTCAACAAAGCGGGTTTTTCCACACCCTGTAGGGCCTTTCAGCATCATCGGCATGCGCACCGAATAAGCGGCTTCATAGAGTTCCACTTCATCAGCTACGGGATGGTAATAGGGTTCTTGGGTGACACGATATTGCTCTATGATATTGCTCATAATGAACTCCTGTGATAACTCCATTTGTAAATCACAATAATTTAGTTCTAAATTCCGGTCAAAAAAAACCCCCAACCCTGTAACAGGTGAAGGGGGTTTCAGGGTTCGAAACCCGTGTTGCTTTAAACGGTTTTACCGCGGTATATCACCATGGCTGCGCCCTGGGTTTGCGAAAAATTGTTATAGCCAACCAAACGTACATGATTTTTTGGATTGGCTTTATGACAAGCTTCCGCTTCAGCCAGAATACGCGCCACATCGGTCTCGCCAAACATGGGCAGTTTCCACATATACCAGTAGTTGTCCATCAGATGCTCTGGCTCCGTGTGCTCAACAGCTGGGTTCCAGCCTTTCTTAACAATATATTCAACTTGTTGCTTGATCTGCTTGGCGCTCATTGCGGGCAGATAGGAAAAAGTTTCAAATTTCCGGCTTGATGGGTCGCTCAGACGGCTTTTATAATCCAACATTTCTGACATTGTGATACTCCTAATCAATGAGTTATCCGGCACGAAAATTGTGCTTTGTGCCGGAATAGGTGTTTTTACTTGTGGGCTACGTCCAGTTTGTCAACGGTATCGAATTCAAACTTGATTTCTTTCCAGGTTTCCATCGCAATCTTGAGTTCCGGGCTGCTTTTGGCTGCCGTGGTCAGAATCTCTTTACCTTTCTTCTCAATCTCAATACCCTGGTTACGTGCTTCCACGCAAGCTTCCAATGCCACACGGTTAGCTGCAGCGCCTGCGGCATTACCCCAAGGATGACCTAAAGTACCACCACCGAATTGCAACACGGCATCATCACCAAAAATGGCTACCAATGCGGGCATATGCCAGACGTGAATACCGCCTGATGCGACAGCAAAAGCACCGGGCATGGAGCCCCAATCCTGATCAAAGAAAATACCGCGGCTGCGATCTTCTTTAACGAATTTCTCACGCAGCAAGTCAATCCAACCCAAGGTAGAAGCGCGATCACCTTCCAGTTTTCCAACAACGGTGCCGGTATGCAAATGATCACCACCGGACAGACGCAGAATCTTGGTCAATACACGGAAGTGAATACCATGGTGCGGATTACGATCGATCACAGCATGCATCGCACGGTGAATATGCAGCAGCATGCCATTGTCACGGCACCAGTTGGCCAGACCTGTATTGGCGCAGAAACCACCCGTGATGTAATCATGCATGATGATTGGCGCGCCGATTTCCTTGGCGTATTCAGCCCGTTTGTACATTTCTTCAGGGGTGGGTGCGGTCACGTTCAGGTAGTGTCCTTTACGCTCACCGGTCTCGCGTTCTGATTTATTGATGGCTTCCATCACAAAATCAAAACGTTGGCGCCAACGCATGAAGGGCTGGCTGTTCACGTTCTCGTCGTCTTTGGTAAAGTCCAGACCGCCGCGCAGACATTCATAAACAGCGCGACCGTAATTCTTGGCAGACAGGCCTAATTTGGGTTTGATGGTACAACCGAGCAGTGGGCGGCCATATTTATTCATGATGTCGCGCTCAACTTGAATACCCATGGGAGGGCCGCCGCAGGTTTTCACGTAAGCGATTGGGAAACGGACATCTTCCAGACGCAGTCCACGGATTGCCTTAAAGCCAAATACGTTACCCACGAGAGAAGTGAATACGTTAACCACCGAACCTTCTTCAAACAGATCAATAGGGTATGCGATAAAAGCATAGAAACAGGTATCATCACCCGGCACATCTTCAATACGATAAGCACGGCCTTTGTAGTAGTCCAGATCGGTTAACAGATCGGTCCACACTGTGGTCCAAGTGCCGGTTGATGATTCAGCCGCTACAGCCGCCGCAGCTTCTTCACGGTCAATGCC
>CAKKRO010000133.1 GCA_919902625.1 Nitrosomonadaceae bacterium | reverse complement strand
GAGCACACCAAGAAAGAGGCCTGGATCGGCGGATTCAAACGCGATGGCGAGAATTTCACCACACTGGATGGCCTGAAAGAAATCCTGGGCAAACATTTCCGCTTGATTCAAGGCCCGCAAGCCGTGCCTTTTGTGATCCGCGAAACCAAGCGTAAATTCCAGCACACGCTGTCAGAAGTCACCCTTTGGGAGAAGATTTCTTGAGCAGTGGTTTTGATTTTGACCACGAAATCAGCCGCGAAGGAACCAGCAGCCTCAAGTATGACGGGCGGCAAAGCATGTTTGGCAAAGATGATGTTATTCCGGCGTGGGTGGCCGACATGGATTTTGCCGCGCCGCCTGCCGTCACCCGGGCATTAGCACAACGCGCCGCTCACCCGATTTACGGCTACACGCTTTTCCCGGATGGTCTATACGATGCTCTGATCGGCTGGATGCAGCGGCGCCACAACTGGACCATACAGCGCGACTGGATTGTCCTCTGTCCCGGTGTGGTGCCCTCCCTCAACGCCGCCGTCATGGCGTTTACACAACCTGGTGAATCCGTCATTATCCAGCCGCCGGTGTATTTTCCTTTTTTCTCGGCTGTCACCCAGACCGGCAGAAAACTGATTCAAAACCCATTACGGCTGGAAGATGGCCGCTACACCATTGATTTTGACCATTTAGCGCAATGCGCTCAGGATGCCCGTCTGCTGTTGCTTTGTTCCCCCCATAACCCGGTCGGCAGAGTCTGGCAGCCCGCTGAACTGGAACGCCTGCTGCAGATTGCCGAGCAACATGACTTGATCATTTTTTCGGATGAAATTCATGCCGACTTGATCTACCCCGGCCACAAACACTATGCATTGGCTACCTTCCCGGAACATGCCGCCAAAATCATCACCGCCGTCGCCCCCAGTAAAACTTTTAATATTCCCGGATTGAATCTATCCGCGCTGATTATTCCCGGCAAATCCATCCGCACTGCCATCACCCAGGCATTCAACAACCTGCATGTCAGCGCATCCAATCCGTTCAGTATCGCCGCCTTTGAAGCCGCCTACCGTGAAGGCGAACCCTGGCTGGAAGCACTGCTGACTTATCTACGCAACACACGGGATGATGTTGAAGCCTTTTTGGCTCAACATTTGCCGGAAATCAAAGTCATCAGAGCGGAAGGCACCTATCTGTTATGGTTGGATTGCCGCGCATTGAATAGGACCGATGCACAACTCAAACATTTCTTCATCCACGAAGCCGGTGTCGGCATGAGCCCCGGCATCCTGTTTGGCGCGGAAGGAAGCGGGTTTATGCGTCTGAATATCGGCGCGCCGAGACGGACAGTTTTGAGGGTATTGGAAAAAATCAGGCAAGCAAAAACCCAAGCGGAACTAACATCGTAGATTGGGCATAAATTGGATCTCTCACTAGCTCGGCAGTGGATTATCCGCAAGCATTGCGTACCGCGCACAATTTTAGAAAGAGCAAAATAGTCAATCTGACTTATTTGCAAGTATACTGCGCTGTCAGATTTTTTCATGGCACACAACGATTTGTGAACCGGCATCAGTTAAAATTTCATTAACTACATAATTCTTAATGACTTTACATGTTTTTTTGATTAGCGATTTTAGTTTGATTCACGATGGCATATCTGCTTTATTTAAAGTAGAAAACCAGAATATTGAATTGATTGGAACATCCACCTTGTTTGCGCAAGCAATTGACGATATCGGAGAGATGCAGATAGATGTTATTTTGCTTGATATTGATAGTGAACCAGATGAGGTATCCGTGCTGATTAACAGGCTGCAGACTATCGTCAAGGCAAAGATTCTGCTCTTAACCAGACTCAATAATATTGAGTTACAAGATATGGCCATTCTCCAGGGCGCCCATGGCGTGCTTAGGAAAGATACGACGGCAGGACAGCTCCTCAGTGCAATCAAGAAGGTTGCTGAAGGAGAAATCTGGCTGGATCGAGCCGCAACCGGGCGCATATTTGTTGAATTTTCCCGTACTAAGAACAAATCAACTGATCTCAATGCTGACGGAATGGATTTGCTGACCAAGAGGGAGCGAGAGATTATCATTTATATCGTTAACAGCAATAGCTCAAGCAAGGTGATTGCAAACAATCTAAAAATAAGTGAAAGTACACTGCGTAATCACCTGACTGCTATTTATGAAAAACTGGGCGTGGCAAACCGCCATGGCTTATTGTCTTATGCTTTCGAGAATAACTTGATTAATAACCATCCTTCCAATCCCAATCTTTAAAGCATTCTCTGTAATTTCCAGCAGTCCATTTGCCAAATTATTCAGATATAGGAAATTTCTCCTGTAATTTCATATGATATTTATCTACTCCACGTAGGATAAATCTCTCATGATTTAGCTACTCTATTTGACTATTATCGCCTCATAAATAGTGTGGGGAATTTTCGTCATATGTGAACATGAAATGCAAGAGTATGGTTGTGAGCAAAGAGCAAAAAAGAGATCGAACTGGAATAGCAGTGCGTTTGCTGGAATCAAAATTTGAATCGATCAATCATTAAATTACTGTGTTTAAAAAAGGAGAGTAAGAATGGCCTCAACTGGAACAAAAACAACAATTAAACTTGCCACGTTAACGGCAGCAGCAAAGGATGATGTTTTTTCAGGAACCGAAGATACCATCGCGGGCACTAACTTGGCCGTGCTGGCAAATGATCCAGGATCAGCAAATTTATACTCGGTTTGGCAACCAACCGCAGAAGCGGCTGGCACAACGCCGGCCACTTCGAGCCAGTTACCAATCGAAACCAGTGCAACGTTACCCAGCGGTGCAATCATCACCATGAACGAAGACGGCACTGTTAACTATAATGCGGGTGACGTATTCCAACATCTGGGAGAAGGTGATACGGCAACAGACACTTTCAGTTACACGGTACGCATGGCCAATGGCGCTTTAAGTACCGCCAGCGTAACGGTTACGATTCAGGGTGTGAATGATGCGGCAACCATCAGTGGCGTTAATGCAGGTACAGTAACCGAAGATGGCGCCCTATCAGCGAGTGGCTCACTGTCCGTGAGTGACGTCGACGATGGTGAAGCTGGCTTCCAGTCAGTCGATGAGAATGCGCTTACCGGGGCTTATGGCAGCTTCACGTTTGACAATGGCACATGGACTTTCGAGGGCGACAATGCTGCAGCCCAGCACCTCGGAGCAGGTGACTCAGCTACACAAACACTGACGGTCACCTCAATAGACGGAACAGCAACAGAAACAATCACGGTTACGATTGAAGGCGTGAATGATGCAGCAACCATCAGCGGCGATAATGCAAGCACAGTAACCGAAGATGGCACGCTGTCCGCCAGTGGTTCACTGTCGGTAAGTGATGCTGACGATGATGAAGCTGGCTTCCAGTCAGTCGATGAGAATGCGCTTACCGGAGCTTATGGCAGCTTCACATTTGACAATGGCGCATGGACCTTCGAAGGCGACAATGCTGCAGCCCAACACCTCGGGGCAGGTGATTCAGACACACAAACGCTTACGGTCACCTCAATAGACGGAACAGCAACAGAGACAATCACGGTTACGATTCAAGGCGTGAATGATCCGGCGGCCATTAGTGGCAATGCTGCAGGGGCAGTAACCGAAGATGGCACGCTGTCCGCCAGTGGTTCACTGTTGGTGAGTGACGTCGATGATGGTGAAGCCAGTTTCCAGTCAGTGAGTGGCGATGATCTTGCCGGAACCTACGGTGACTTTAAGTTTGACACATCAACCGGAGCTTGGGGTTATAGCCTGCGTAACGGCGATAGCAATGTTCAGGGCTTAAACACGGGTGATGTGGTTTATGACACACTTACCGTAAAATCACTGGATGGTAGTGCTGACCAAGAAATTGTGGTAGCTATTAATGGTGCGAATGATGTTGTACCGCTGATAGATTTTGAAGATATCGCTCCTGGTATCTATGGAACTTTTGAAATTCCTGATGGTTATCATGGATTTAATTGGGATGTTCCTTATGGTATAAATCTATATGCCCTAGATGGCACCGGCTCTGGGTGGGGTGGTTATGCCCTTGCAGGCACAAATGTAGCCTATACCCCATGGGCTTATCAACCTGTTACCATTACTCGTACTGATGGTGGCGATTTTGATTTCGAAGGTGTCGAATTGACCTCTGCATGGGATTCTTCACAAACGGTTACGTTAGAAGGTTGGCTTGATGGCAATTTAATCTACTCAGATACTGTAACCATCTATAATACAAGCGTTACGGACGTGAATGAAGATTGGGGCGCTATAGATACTTTGATTATTGGTAATAGTGGCTCTCACCTTGTACTTGACAACTTTGATTTAATTATGTTGTAGAAATACTCTAGATTCACTTATTAGTATCTCATCGCTGCAGCAGGCCATGAGGTACTAACTTTAGTAGCAAGAATAATGGCTTGTAGAGAATTTGCAAAAACAAAAAACCGCCTCTTCGGGCGGTTTTTTGTTTCTTAATGCACTAGCGATTAATGTCCGGGTTTGCTGGTGCCGCCAAATGGACGTGGGTCTTGTCCTTCCTTGAGGCAATTGCCATTACCGTCTACTCCAAACTGGCAATCCTCCGCACTCGCATTGGGATCACCCATGTCAGCGTTTGAACAAGCAGCCAGGAAAAATACTAATAAAGTTGCAGCAAAAATTGATGATTTCATTACTTTAATTCCCTTTTTAAAAAATTTACCATAATTTTGTCAGGGTTTTGAGTATATAACAAAACCGGTTAACTATTCAAGTCCGCAGTACAACTATCCACGCCATTACAGCCATATTCTGTTCGCTTACCCGTGCCAAAGCCGGGGCATCTAAAACATTACCGTTGACCAATCAGTGCGCCAGATTCAGACCTTTCTACCAGGTTAGGGTCAAACTCAGGGGGTTTCTCTGCTGGCGGGATTACGCCAGGGCATTGTTTGACGATTGCCCATTGCTGTATCGCGTCATATTCACTTTTCAACTGAACGTATTCGGCTTCCTGTTCTTTGGTTCCGCCCAGCGCAAATAACGCCGCCCAGGAAAGTGACAAATCCGCGCCGAGAATCCATTTATCCTTGGCCGGCGTTTTGTCATCCGGTTTTCCCGTCAATTGACTGACCCTGGTTTGAATTCGCTCAATCTCCGCTAACAATTCATCACAATTATAAGTTTGAAATTGCGCGGGAGAAATGTAAGTCGTGCGAT
>CAKKRO010000132.1 GCA_919902625.1 Nitrosomonadaceae bacterium | reverse complement strand
CCGGTCACCGCCAGGGATTGTTTGATGGGCACATCCGCCAGATTGGAAAGCAATGCGCACAGTTCCGCCAGGGAAGCGCTATCGCCATCAACAATACCATAAGACTGCTCGAACACCAGACTGGCGGAAAGCGCCAACGGCTGGTTTCTGGCATAACGCGCGGCAAGGAAAGCGGAAAGAATCAGTATGCCCTTGGAGTGGATGGCGCCCGAGAGCTTTACTTCCCGTTCTATGTTAATAAGCTCTCCCTTACCCAACCGGCTGCTGGCAGTGATGCGGGTTGGCTGGGAAAAAACAAAATTCCCCAGTTCGATCACGGCAAGGCCATTGACCTGCCCGGACACTTTGCCCTGAGTATCTATCATCAAGGTATCGCGCAGAATTGCTTCATAGAGCCGGTCTCTCACCCGGTCCTGCCGCCGTATCTGAGCATCAATCGCTTGCTGTATATCACTGACAGTGACCACAACATGGCCTGCTTCGCGCGCCCAGTAGTCAGCCTCGCGCAGCAAATCCGCTACGCTTCGCATGTGCATGGAAAGCCTTTCTCCATCACCAACCAGCCGTGCGCTGTATTCGATCACCCTTGCCACTGCATAGCGGTCATACGGCAATAATCCTTCTTTGCGAGCCAGTGTAGCGATCAAACGCGCGTAAAGCAGATGCGTATCGGCGTTGCGCTCGATATACTCTTCAAAGTCGGCCGCCACCTTGAACAGCTCACTGAATTCCGGATCGTATTCCTGCAGCAGGTAATAGAATAAACGATCCCCGAATAGAACTATTTTGATATCCAGCGGGATTGGCTCGGGTTCCAGCGACACCGTACTGATCAGGCCATACATTTGTCCCAGGGATTCGATGCGAATCTCGCGCGATTGAAGCGCGCGCTTGAGACCTTCCCAAGCAAGCGGCTGCATCAGCACTTTGCGCACATCCAACAGCAGATAACCCCCATTCGCCCGATGTAACGCACCCGGCTTGATCAGCGTAAAATCCGTTACCAATGCACCAAACTGCGCTATATGTTCCACTCGCCCCACCAGGTTGCTATACGCCGGATTATCCTCGCTGAGGATGGGAGCGCCAGATTCTTTGTTGTTGCTGACCAGCACATTGATCTGGTAATTGTGGAAAGTCTGATGCAGGGTGACAGTCATCCCTGAAACGCTAACAGACTCCTCCTGTTTGCGAAAATCATCCACATGCTCGACCATATCCTGTTGTACGGCATCAAAATACTTCAGTACATCGGGCAGATCTGAATAGACTGCACGTAACTCATTGAGCATATGCTCAACGGTCGATAACATTATTCCCCGGCTGAGTTGCC
>CAKKRO010000131.1 GCA_919902625.1 Nitrosomonadaceae bacterium | reverse complement strand
CCTAACGATTCTCACGCACCCAATCCCGCCACTGTGCGAACAAATCAGGATCTAATGCAGCGATCACTGATCGTTGCCAGGGCGAACCGGCCCAATAATCATCATGATCAAAGCCACACATTTTTCCACCAGCCTCTTCGAGAATCAGGGAACCGGCGGCATAGTCCCATGGCTTTTGTCCGCCATGCAGATACAAGTCAAAATAACCGGCAGCGGTATAACACCATTCGAGTGCACAAGCGCCATAATTTCGCTGTGACGCATAAGGAGGATAGGCAGCCACTTTTGCCGCCAATTTTCGATCGAGCCGCTTTAAATCCACATTGGCCATTGCGCTAGATAATGCGGGCACATGTTTCTTGATCGGCAGCGCTATTCCGTTGAGAAAAGCACCGCCACCCTTCGTCGCATAAAACATTTCATCAGCGACCGGATTATAAATCACCCCCAGAACGCTCTTCCCCTGCTCCATCAAAGCAACCGAGATCGCAAAATAAGGCAATCCATTGAGAAAATTTGAAGTGCCATCAATCGGATCTACGCTCCACAACCCGGCTTTACCTTTAGCCCACTGCTCCTCCTGTTCCTGCTTCGTCATTTCTTCGCCCATGACAGCAGCCGGATAAATTTTCTGTAATTCATGCAGCAAGGCCTTTTGCGCAGCCACATCAGCTTCTGTGAAGAAACTACCATCTGATTTGAGCTGACGATCCACTTGGAGATAGCGCGGCATCACGACCTGCTGCGCAACTTCTTTAACCACTGTAATCACTTTTTCTAGCACTTTTACTCCGTACGCCACTTGATTGAGCAACCGATACCGGGAATCTGATTTTCCGGGCCATGGCCGGTTCTGGCAACCTGCAACATGGCCTCAAACAGATCACGGCGTACATCCGCCGGTGCCGCTTCTTTCCGCGAGGCATCCAGGCGTCCGCGATATTGCAATTCCAATTGACCGTTAAATCCAAAAAAATCGGGAGTGCATACAGCACCATATCGCTTGGCTATTTCCTGGGTTTCATCCCATACATAGGGAAAAAGATAATTTAATTTCTTAGCAATCAATGCCATATTTTCAAACGAATCTTCCGGATAATCCGCCGGATCATTGGACATGATCGCGATGGCATGAATACCATGCGGTCTCAATTCATTCACATCGCGAATAATGCGATCCTGTACGGCTTTCACATAAGGGCAGTGATTACAAATAAACATCACCAGCAACCCATTTTCCCCTTTCGCAGAGGCTAAGTTATGGCGCTTACCATCAACACCCAATAAATCAAAATCAATCGCTTTCCAGCCAAAATCACAAACAGGCGTTTCCAAACTTGCCATATGCTTTCTCCTACTATGGATGATATTCTAAAAAATTGCTTCTCCAATCCGCCGCTTTTCAAAATCAGCGTGACGATCAGACAACGCTGAATACATATCGTGCTATATTAGCATGAGTCCATTTATTGAAATTGTTACTCGCCGGACCAAATCCAATCATGCACGCTCGCTTCTATCACCCAGCGGAAATCGCTATGGGACAGTTCATTGAATTATCAGCCGGGAACAAGCATCATGCCGCACGGGTATTACGGCTGAAAAAAGGCGATGTGATTACATTATTTACCGGAAATGGCGGTGAATTTTCTGCGTATATCGAAAATATCAGCAAATCAAGCACCACGGTTTTAATTGATGCCTATCGTGACATTGAATGTGAATCCCCTCTTCAGATAGAGCTCGCCCAGGCAATCTGTGTCAACGAAAAAATGGACTGGATTATACAAAAAGCGGTGGAACTGGGTGTTACCCGCATACAACCCGTTACGACCGCTCGCAGCATCGTGCATTTGTCTGATGAGCGTTCTTCCAGACGCCTGCAACACTGGCAGAAAATTATTGTTTCAGCCTGCGAACAATGCGGTAGAAATCATTTGCCGCAAATACTGCCGTTAATCAGCTTGCCAGAGTGGTTAAGCAAGAAGAAAGCCTCTCAATCAGCGGGGGATTTATGGCTTATGCTTTCCACGACAGCTACAGAAGGTCTAAGGGATCTGCCAAAACCATCTGCTTGTAATAACTTGGCACTCGTTATTGGACCTGAAGGCGGGTTTACACAAGAGGAAGAAGCAGCTATTTTACATACTGGCTTCATTCCGGTACGTTTGGGAAAACGTATCCTTCGCACAGAAAGCGCGGCGATTGCGGCGATTGCAGCACTGCAAGCCTTGTGGGGCGACTATTGATTGACTGAATGAATATAAAAACCAACATCCTAACTAACTCACAATGAACGCCACTACTGATTTTGTTGCCTGGTTCCGTTCGGTTGCTCCTTATGTCAACGCGTTCAGGGGCAAAACCTTCGTCATTGGTTTTAGCGGGAAAATGGTTACGGATGCCAAATTTGTCAGTTTCATTCACGATATCAATTTACTTGCCAGTCTCGGCGTCCGGCTGGTACTCGTCCATGGCGCACGCCCGCAAATCCAGTTACGCCTGAACGAATCTCAATTAGAAACCCAGTCGGTCATGGAGTTGCGCGTGACCGACTCCGCTGCATTACAATGTGTCAAAGAATCGGTAGGACGCATTCATCATGAAATTGCTGCACTGTTGTCGATGGGCTTGCCCAATTCTCCGATGGCTAATGCGGCCATCCGCGTCGCCAGCGGGAATTTTGTCACCGCCTGTCCCTATGGCGTTATCAATGGTGTTGACTTGATGCATACCGGAAAAGTGCGCAAGGTCAATGCGCAAGCCATTCATGCCCGTTTGGAGCAGGGCGATGTGGCTCTGATTTCACCGTTGGGTTACTCACCGACCGGCGAGATTTTTAATCTCACCATGGAAAATGTAGCAACCGAAACCGCCATTGCGCTCAATGCCGAGAAGCTGATTTTTCTTCTGGATGTACCGGATACTGACGCATCTTCCGTTAATAAACCTGAACCACTGCCGCGTGAACTCACGGTTGCCGAGAGTAAGTCCCTGTTGGAAAATAAAATACCGCCGATCACTCCTTTAGTGCCGGATGGCATCCAGCTATCGCTGCAATGTGCGGCCAAGGCTTGTGAAATGGGTGTGACGCGCGCACATCTGATCAATCGGCATAGCGATGGCGCCATCATCCAGGAGCTTTTTACGCACAATGGTATCGGCTGCATGATCTCGCAGGAAACACTGCAGGCACTCCGGAAAGCAAAAATTGAAGATGTGGGTGGTATCCTGCAATTGATTGAACCGCTGGAAGCCGAAGGCGTTCTGGTACGGCGTAACCGTGAACTGCTGGAAATTGAAATCGACCGTTTTACGGTGCTCGAGCATGACGGCATCATACTGGGTTGCGCCGCGTTATATCCTTTTCCTGAAGAAAACGCCTGCGAACTCGCCTGCTTGGCGATCCACCCGGATTACCGTAATTTCGGGCATGGCAATCGCTTGCTTAAATACATCGAAAGCAAAACCGTTTCCCAGGGCGTCCGCAAATTATTTGTACTCACAACGCATGCCACGCATTGGTTTATTGAACATGGCTTTACCGAAGCCACACCTTCCGAATTGCCCAAGGCCAGGCAGAATCTATACAATTATCAGCGCCGCTCGAAGGTGTTTATCAAACATCTATAACCTGAATACCTTTTCTGACTTATCTGGAGTAAATAAATTAAATGGCAAGAATGGTGAAATGCATCAAACTGGGTCGCGAAGCCGAAGGGCTGGATTTCCAAACCTATCCCGGTGAATTGGGCAAACGTATTTTTGAGAACGTCTCCAAGGAAGCCTGGAGTCAATGGATTCAGCACCA
>CAKKRO010000130.1 GCA_919902625.1 Nitrosomonadaceae bacterium | reverse complement strand
GTGATTTCTATCCTGTCCACATAATTGACCGGAGCGTGATCAGCCAGAAATTTAGGCGGATTAAGTTCACTAATGGCTTTGAGTCTATCAAGCAAAGGAGGCTCCGATAGTGGCGACAAAATTATTTCTTTACCTGCGTGCTGATAATTAAAGGCCTCTGGAGGAATTGTAGCGATGATGTCTTTATCGTCAACAATGCGGTAAATGGGAATATGACTGAGTGACGCTGCGAAAACCGAGTCGCCGACTCTCGGCGAGCCGTAGGTATAAAGTGCCGCTGGGTTCCACTCTTTTGCAGCCAATGTGGCTAATGCTGCACCGAGACTGTGACCGGCGCAGAACACAGGACATTTCAGCGTTTTGAGTTTCTCTTCGATCCTGCAACGCACTGAATCGAATGCTTCCCAAAAACCTTCATGAACCGCCACTTTGTTTTTTCCTAATGTAACTTTACCGAGTTTTAGATCGGTGACGATATCTTTGATCTTTTTTTCTGTACCACGGAACGACAGTACAGCAAATGGCAATTCGCCATCGAACTCGATCAGCATGGCTTGCGTATCGGTTGCTCGCGAATCAAAAAAACTATGCCGTATATAAGTTGTGCTGTCTGGAAAATTATTGCCGGAGGGAAGTGGTATTGGCGTGTCACGATATACCAGCCGGCTCAACTCTGCGAGCCAAAGGGCATTGCTGGAGCTGTATGCATTGGTCGATGGATTAAATGATGGAAAGGCGCGGCGCTGAAAAAAATCAGTAGCTCTACCCGGATAAAGAAGGTCATCCCATGTAGTTGTCATAACTAATTCTCCTGTTTAAGATCCTTCTCCTATGAATCTTGTGAACCAATCGCTGACTAGGGGCCTGTCGGACTTAAGATTAATCTACTGCGCCAATGGGATAACGGTTCATATTTCAGTGAAAGCCAGTTTCTCAAACTCCATTCGCGATTCCGTTGCGCTGCGTTAACGCCGCATCTTAGCCATAACTATAACCCATATCCGAAATGCTCATCACATCGCGCACCTTCACACTACCCCACGGCGCGAGAGAAGCATCGAGAATCGATGTGGAAAACTGCAAGGTAGGATGCGCGGCTTGCCATTCAGCCCAAACCTTGTCGATAAATGCATGATTCAGGAAAAATAATGGATCTTTGGGTGACTTGAAGGTTGCCATCGTACCGCCGACCCAATTATGTACCTTTCCATGCAGATCATTCATCCGGCTGTCAAAATTAAGGTAAGTCGTCGCATTCTTTGCATTGCGCAAATCCGTAGCGGTGGGCAATTTATCGCCATCATGAAAAACAGCGCGCGTGATGTGCATCCAGCCGAACAATTCCATGCGCAAATGATCAGGAATTTTCCGGTTTTCAGTCCA
>CAKKRO010000129.1 GCA_919902625.1 Nitrosomonadaceae bacterium | reverse complement strand
TTATAGCGTGCACGTAAATCAATAATCGCTTGCATATTGACTTCATTGAATGTCGTCAGAATCGCTGCGGTGGATTGCGACTGCACCAGACGTTCAGCAATGCGCTGCCGCAATCGTGACATGGTAACTCTGCGATCAGAACGCGCACCCGCTGCTGATGTACCGGCTTCACCGGATTTACTTGCCATATACGCTTGCACATCTTCTTTGGTGATACGCCCGCCCAAACCAGTCCCTTTGATCACACTGGTTTCTATCGCCTTCAGATTGTTCTCTTCCGCCAGTTTGCGCGCAGCCGGCATCAATATGGGTATCGCCTGATCAATTGCTTCAGCACCGGCTTTCCCGGCGCTTCTGGCAACAGGAATTTCAGTCTGTTTATCAACAGTCGATACCGGTTCAGACGGATTATCCGGCTTAGCGGTTGCTTCCGTCTCAATGGTGGCGATGACTTCGCCACTGACCACGGTGGCACCATCTTTTTTAAAAACTTGAGTCAATACACCGGCGCTGGGAGCAGGCAGTTCAAGCACCACCTTGTCCGTTTCGATATCGATCAGATTTTCCGACCGGTTGACATACTCTCCTGTTCTTTTATGCCAGGATACCAAGGTAGCTTCAGCTACTGATTCAGATAACATGGGTACTTTAACTTCAACTAGCATGGGCGCCCTCTTTTTAAATTTTATTTCTGAATGCTGCCGCGATTAACTCATTTTGTTTAATTCGATGCTTGGCCATATAACCATCCGACGGAGAGGCGGAAGATGGCCGCAATGCATAGCCCAATATTTGATGGGGTTGCATATGACGCAGCAAATAGTGTTGGATGCGATGCCAGGCTCCTTGATTACCGGGTTCCTCCTGACACCAGATCACTTCTTTGGCATTTCCATACCGGTCAATTTCCGCTTGAAACTCTTCATGGGGGAATGGATAAAGTTGTTCCAGGCGGATAATAGCCATATCCGTTATTTGATGTTCTTTTCGATAAGCCAGTAGTTCATAGTAGATCTTTCCACTACAAACAATCATCCGTTTAATCTTCTTCGGATCCAGATTCTCAATCTCGGAAATGACCGGATAGAAATGCCCCTGCGCCAGATCCTCCAGGCTTGATACCGATTCCTTGAGCCGCAGCATGCTCTTGGGGCTCATGATAATCAACGGCTTGCGCAGTGGGCGAATCATTTGCCGGCGCAACATATGGAACATCTGCGCTGGTGTGGAAGGCACACAGACCTGAATATTGTAGTCCGCACATAGTTGCAGATAACGTTCCAGCCGTGCCGAAGAGTGCTCTGGCCCCTGCCCTTCATAGCCATGCGGCAACATCATCACCAAACCGCACACACGCCCCCACTTGGCCTCGCCGGATGCGATAAATTGGTCAATCACGACCTGGGCGCCATTGGCAAAATCACCAAACTGTGCTTCCCAGATCACCAATTCATTCGGTTGCGTGGTTGCATAACCATATTCAAAACCCAATACCGCTTCTTCCGATAACATCGAGTCAATGACCACAAAATCCGGCTGATTAGAATCAATATGACGAAGCGGAATATAAATATATTCCTCTTGACCCGCTTCTACTTGTCCATGTAATACCGCATGGCGATGAAAGAAAGTGCCGCGCCCGGAATCCTGCCCCGAAAGCCTCACCGGATAGCCTTCTTTCAGCAAAGCTGCATAAGCCAGATTCTCCGCCATTCCCCAGTCCAGAGGTAATTCTCCGCTCCCCATCAAACGCCGGTCTGCAATGATCTTTTCAACTCGTTTATGTAATCGGAACCCCTCGGGAATATCGGTCAGGCGTGCCGCAAGTTGCTTTAAAGTTTGAACCGGAACTCCGGTTTTGATTTTCTTATTCCATTTGATAGGCTTAAGAAAGGGTGTCCAATTGACGGTGTAAGGTGATTTGTAATCATAACAAATACTTTTATTGGGATTAATACCGGCATCCATGGCATCACGATAGGCCTGAACCAGATCATCGGCATCTTTTGCCCGAATAACACCGGCGGCTATGAGCTTATCCGCATAAAGCCTGAGTGTGCCGGGATGCCGGCTGATGATTTGATACATCCTGGGTTGCGTCACCATGGGCTCGTCCTGCTCATTGTGGCCAAGACGGCGGAAACAAACCATATCGATTACCACATCCTTATGAAACCGCATGCGAAAATCAAATGCCAGTTCAGTCACCATGATCACCGCTTCAGGATCATCGCCATTCACATGAAAAATAGGCGCCTCAATCATTTTTGAGACGTCAGTGCAATATAATGTCGAGCGGCTGTCACGCGGATCTGAAGTCGTAAATCCGATCTGATTATTGATAATGATATGGACGGTGCCACCCGTGCCATACCCACGGGTCTGAGACAGATTGAGCGTTTCCATGACGACGCCTTGCCCGGCAAAGGCGGCATCACCGTGTATTAATACAGGCAATACTTTGTCGCCCTGTTTATCATTCAAAAGATGCTGACGGGCCCGTACCGAGCCTTCCACTACCGGATTAACAATTTCCAGATGTGAAGGATTGAATGCGAGTGCCAGTCTAACGATACCACCCGGTGTTTCTATTGCGGAAGAGAAGCCCTGATGATATTTGACATCGCCTGAAGGCAGATCCTGAGGTTGCTTTTCTTCAAATTCACGAAAAAGATCTGCGGGCATTTTGCCCAGCGTGTTGACCAAAACATTCAATCTGGCACGATGCGCCATGCCCATGACAATTTGCTGAACTCCTGTTTCCCCTGCGCGTTGGATTAAACAGTCCAGCAACGGAATAAGACTTTCGTTACCTTCACCCGAGAACCGTTTCTGCCCCACATACCGGTTATGCAGGTATTTTTCAAGACCCTCTGCAGCACTAAGCCGTTCAAGAATATGCCGTTTATATTCGCCTGAATAGTTAGGATTGGATCGTCGGCCTTCCAACTTGGCTTGTATCCACCGCTTCTGCTCAACGGAAGAAATATACATATACTCAGCGCCTACAGAACCACAGTAGGTTTCCCGCAGGATCTGCAGAATTTCGCGCAAGGTGGCATGATCGGGACCCACTAATGAACCCGTATTAAACACCTTATCCATATCTTCTGCGGTGAATCCGTAGTGAGCAGGATTCAGTTCCGGCACATCCGATTGTTGCGTGAGTCCCAAGGGATCCAGTTTGGCTTGACTTAAGCCCAGATATCGATGCATGTTAATCAGCTGCAATACCGCTACTTGCTTACGATCATCAGAATCAACCGGTATAGCATCGGGAAGTGCAGCCTGATTTTCCAAACCGGGATGTTTTGCTGCCGAGGCAATCGCGGTATCCGTTGCTAAGCCCTGCAATTGTTTATTGGGGGTTATTTCCTGTGTCTTGACCAGTTCGTCAAAATATTCACGCCAAGCCAAAGCGACAGAATTCGGGTTATGCAAATATTCCTCGTAAATGGCTTCGATAAACAAAGCATTTGCACCAGACAACAGGGAATCATTCAACAACTGCTTATTCATGGGATTGGCAGCCTTAAATAAAAGCTATTTTCTTAAATGCGAACTGGGCACATCCCGCATCGTTGTACCAGTGTACAATTGACGTGGGCGTCCAATTTTATAGGCCGGATCAGAAATCATTTCATTCCACTGCGCAACCCATCCCACTGTTCTCGCCATCGCGAAAATGGCAGTAAACATGCTAGTCGGTATCCCCAATGCGCGCTGCACAATACCGGAATAGAAATCAACATTGGGATAGAGTTTTCGGGAAATAAAATACTCATCTTCCAGTGCAATCTTCTCCAGTTGCAATGCCAATTTAAACAAACGGTCATTCTGCAGTCCCAGTTCATTTAAAACTTCATGACAAGTTTCACGCATGAGTTTTGCGCGTGGATCGAAATTCTTATAGACCCGATGACCAAAACCCATCAACCGATAGTTATCATCCTTATTTTTAGCACGTTTAATAAATTCATCAATACGTGAAATATCGCCAATTTCTTCCAGCATATGAAGACATGCTTCATTGGCGCCACCATGCGCAGGCCCCCACAAGCAAGAAATACCCGCAGAAATACATGCAAAGGGATTGGCGCCGCTGGAGCCAGCCAACCGTACTGTTGACGTGGAAGCATTTTGCTCATGATCGGCATGTAAAATCAAAATTCGATCCAGCGCGCGCACAATAACCGGATTCGTTGTGTATTCTTCTGTGGGTACTGAAAACATCATATGCAAAAAATTCTCAGCATAACTTAATCGATTTTGTGGATAGACAAATGGCTGACCGATGTTGTATTTGTAGGCCATCGCAGTAATAGTGGGTAATTTTGCAATAAGACGGAAAGCGGATTGCTCTCGATGCACCGGATCTGAAATATTCAAAGCTTCATGATAAAACGCTGACAATGCACCCACCACACCGACCATAACAGCCATGGGATGAGCATCACGCCTGAATCCACTATAAAACCTTACCAATTGTTCGTGCAGCATCGAATGATTTTTAATGGCGCGATCAAATTCTGATTTTTGCTCGATGGTCGGTAATTCGCTATTCATCAGCAAATAACAAACATCCACAAAATCACAGTGCGTCGCGAGTTGTTCGATGGGGTATCCGCGGTACAATAAAATACCCTTGTCGCCATCAATAAAGGTGATTTTAGAGCTATTACTCGCCGTTGACAGATACCCCGGATCATAAGTAAATAAGCCACTTTTTGCATGCAATGCGCGAATATCAACGACATCCGGGCCCATCGTTCCAGATAAAACAGGTAGCTCGATGGGTTCACTGCCATCGTTAAGATTTAAAGTCGCCATGCCTTTTTGTGCCATATTATTTCTCCCATTTGCGCAGTAGATCAACCTTAAGTCCGGCAGATTCCCAGGGTCTCAGAGCTTCAACCCATACCATCTGAAATCTAGCTTTTTTGTAGTAATTCCAATACCGGTTGCAAATCATTATCTGTCCTTACCTGTCGTGCTGTAATCAAATCCCACAGATCATTGTCCGGTAATGCCAATAATTGTTCAAACTGTTGCAGCCCTTCTTCATCTAACTGTGCGTAGTGCTGATCCATAAAACGTTGCAAAACAATATCCAACTCAAGCAAGCCGCGACGGCACCGCCAGCGTGCGCGCTCAAGTTCCTTCATACCATCCTTTTAACCATCATATCCTTAATTTTGCCGATGGCATCCGTCGGATTTAACCCTTTAGGACATGAGGCTACACAATTCATGATTGAATGACAACGAAACAACCGATAAGGGTCTTCCAGATTATCCAGTCTATCAGCCGTCGCCTGATCCCGGCTATCGGCAAGGAATCGATAAGCCTGAAGTAACCCTGCAGGGCCTACGAATTTATCCGGATTCCACCAGAAAGAAGGACAGGAAGTTGTACAACAAGCACATAAAATACATTCATAGGCGCCATCTAAAGCCGCTCTATCTTCAGGCGATTGCAATCGCTCTGTTTCAGGTGGTGGATCGTTATTGATGAGATAAGGTTTGACTGAATGATATTGGTGGAAAAATTGCGTCATATCCACAATCAAATCACGAATGACCGGCAATCCGGGCAAGGGGCGTATTTCAACCGGTTCTTTTAAGCTGTTAATCGGTGTGATACATGCCAGGCCATTACGCCCATTAATATTCATGGCATCCGAACCGCACACCCCTTCACGACAAGAACGGCGTAAACTCAGGCTGTCATCAATGATTTTAATACGTAGCAGTGCATCCAGCAGCATCTTATCGGTGACAGCCAACTGGATATCATAATCGCGCATGTAAGGTTTTTCATCTTTATCGGGATCATAGCGGTAAATAGAAAATTTCATTACTGGCTCCAGATGATTTGAATACGGCTTATAGTCGATAGAAGCAACTCAGAATACTTCGAAGTATACAGATTTGAAGTTAGATTAGCACAGTTTGGCTTGTCTTTTTAGATCGTAGGGTGCGTTCAGCGTAAGCGCAATGCACCGGGCGGTGGTACATGAATAAATAAGTTCGGCGCAATGTTTATTGCGCCCTACTAAACTCATCAATATATGCTTTCACCGCCGCCACATCAGCATCCTTGACCACATATCGCTGCGGCAGATCCTCTAAACGCTCAAAGCCAGCGGGACGTTCAGGTTCATGGCCAATGGCTTCAACAATACTTTCAGCAAATTTTGCCGCTTGCGCTGTCTCCAGGCAAATCAATGGAATACCTGCTTCACGATGCGCCATCCCTACTTTTATGCCATCTGCAGTATGCGTATCCACCAACACATGATAGTTCTGATAGATTTCCCGTATGGTGGCAATCCGCGCCGGATGATTACTACTTCCCGATATGAAACCATAATCTTGTATTTTCGCAAACAGTGGTGTACCCGACAGATCAAAAGGATTTCCTTGATCCACCTCAGCCCACAATTCGGTCACTTGGTTTGCATTTCTATCGGTCAGGTCAAAAATAAATCGCTCAAAGTTGGATGCTTTGGAAATATCCATCGACGGACTGCTGGTGTGTTTTGTTTCTACCGTGGTGCGCGGGCGGTAAACACCGGTTCTAAAAAATTCGTCCAGCACATCATTCTCGTTGGTCGCCAGAATCAGGTGTTTAATCGGCAACCCCATCATGCGGGCAACATGTCCCGCACAAATGTTGCCAAAATTTCCTGATGGCACGGCAAATGAAACCTGTTCGTTGTTGGTCTTAGTCGCCGCAAAATAGCCTTTAAAATAATACACCACCTGCGCCACAATACGTGCCCAGTTGATGGAATTGACAGTGCCGATCCGATGGGCCTGTTTGAAGGCGTGATCATTGCTGACCGCCTTCACAATATCCTGGCAATCGTCGAATACACCCCGGATAGCAATATTAAAAATATTGCTATCCTGCAAAGAGAACATCTGCGCAGTCTGGAAGCGGCTCATCTTTCCCCAAGGGGAAAGCATAAAAACACGGATCCCATGCTTACCTCGCATGGCATATTCGGCACTGGAACCTGTGTCACCCGATGTGGCGCCGAGAATATTTAATTCATCCCTTGTTTTCTCAAGCTGATACTGAAAAAGATTGCCCAGTAATTGCATGGCGATATCCTTAAATGCCAAGGTCGGTCCATTGGATAACCCTAAAATATGCAGACCGGGTTCCAATGTTTTAAGGGGTGTGATATCGGCACTACCGAATATTTCAGGTGTATAGGTTTGATGAATGATGCTACGCAAATCATCTGCGGGGATATCATCCACAAAACGAGAAAGAATTTCAAAGGCGAGTGATGGGTAACTCATATCGCGCCATGTGTCCAGTTCTGCCGTTGTAATGCAAGGATATGCCTCGGGTATGGCCAACCCACCATCAGGCGACAAACCGCTTAACAGTATTTCAGAAAAAGATTTGGGGGACATCCCGCCGCGAGTTGAGATATAACGCATGTTTGATTTTAATTCGTTAAGTAAAGGCTATTGATTATGCACGACAAGCACCAAGAAACATTGGTAATACCTGGAGAAACTGGATGAGATACCGATTGATTGTGCCATCTAATCCAGCTAAATGATTGATTCTTTAATTATTCAGCTCTTCTATGCGAATACGAATCACCTTATTCGTCACAACGGGTAATGACTCAATGCGGGCAATGGCGGCATTGATATTCTTCTCTACGGTTAAATGTGTCAGCATAATGATACTGACCTTGTCTGAATCACTGCTGGCCTCCTTCTGAATCATTGCGCTGATGGAGATATTATTATCCGCCACAATGCGCGTAATCTCCGCCATCACCCCCGGTTTATCAATTACTTGCATGCGCAGATAATACGATGTCTCAACATCTTCCATCGGTATCACCGGTGTATCCGACAGTAAATCCGGCTGGAATGACAGGGTTGGAACGCGATGCATCGGGTCAGCGGTTTGCATTCGCGTCACATCAACCAGATCAGCAATGACCGAGCTGGCCGTCGGTTCGGCCCCCGCTCCGGCACCGTAGTAAAGCGTTGCGCCGACAGCATCTCCTTTGACTACGATGGCATTCATCACGCCTTCGACATTGGCAATTAATCGCCGCACCGGAATTAATGTGGGATGCACACGTAATTCGATGCCTTTTTCCACACGTTTGGTAATCCCCAACAGTTTGATACGGTAGCCAAGTTCCTCGGCATAACGGATATCCTCCCCTGTCAGCTGGGTAATTCCTTCGGTATACACTTTGCTGAATTGTACCGGGATACCAAATGCAATGGCCGCCATCAATGTGATTTTATGCGCTGCATCTATGCCTTCAATGTCATAAGTTGGATCAGCTTCCGCGTAACCCAACTTCTGTGCCTGATCCAAGACCTGATCAAAGGGCAATCCCTTCTCACGCATTTCAGACAGGATAAAATTCGCTGTGCCATTAATGATGCCGGCAATCCAGGTAATACGGTTTGCGGTCAATCCTTCACGCAGGGCTTTAATAATGGGTATGCCACCTGCGACCGCCGCTTCAAAGGCAACGATCACACCTTTGGCGCGCGCCGCCGCAAAGATTTCAGTTCCATAATTAGCCAGTAAGGCTTTATTGGCAGTCACGACGTGTTTACCGTGAGCAATCGCTTCCAGTATTAAATCCTTGGCGATCGTTTGTCCACCAATCAACTCAACCACAATGTCGATGTCAGGATGAGTCACAATCTCATGCGCATTATCGGTCACAATCACATCATGATCCGCAAAGCTGCGTGCTCTATCCAGATCCCGGTCTGCGATCATTTTGACGACAATTGCACGACCCGCACGGCGGGCTATTTCTTCCTGATTGCGTTTGAGAACGGTATACGTCCCCCCCCCCACAGTGCCAATTCCTAATAAACCAATATTAATGGGATTCATAAAATTTAAAAATTAAAAAAACGAATTGTATAATCTGATGTTTGATTATATGGGCCAAAAGGCGAGAAATAAATAGTTAAACCGATCCAGGCTATGTTCCATAGCGTTTGCGATAACGCTGAAGAAAATGAGCAATACGACCCATTGCTTCCGTCAGGTCATCCACATTGGGCAAAAATACTACACGAAAATGATCCGGGTGCCTCCAGTTGAAACCAGTACCTTGCACCAATAAAACCTTTTCTTCCAATAGCAGATCCAAAGCAAATTTCTGATCATCCTTAATCGGGTAAATCTCAGGATCCAGACGCGGAAATAAATACAACGCTGATTGAGGTTTAAAACAACTCACGCCAGGGATATCTGTCAGCAATTGCCATGCGACGTCGCGCTGACGCATCAACCGGCCGGTTGGCAGCGTCAAATCATAAATACTTTGATAGCCTCCCAATGCCGTCTGAATTCCAAACTGCGAGGGCACATTGGCACATAGCCGCATAGAGGCAAGCATATTAAGCCCCGCGATGTAATCACGCGCATGATTTTTTTCACCGGAAACAACCGCCCAGCCCGAGCGAAAACCCGCTGCGCGGTAATTTTTTGACAAGCCATTAAACGTCACAAACAAAACATCATCCGCTAATGAGGCAATCGATGTATGCGTCACCTGTTCGTACAAAATCTTGTCATAGATTTCATCCGCATAGATGATCAATTGATGCTGACGGGCAATCTCAATGATCTCAAGCAGTAATTCTTTCGGATACAATGCACCGGTCGGGTTATTCGGATTAATAATGACAATGGCACGTGTTCTTGAAGTAATTTTGGCGCGAATATCCTCCAGATTAGGCAACCAGCCGGTCGCCTCATCACATAAATAATGCTTTGCCATCCCTCCCGAAAGCACAACCGCAGCAGTCCATAAAGGATAATCCGGCATCGGAATCAGCACTTCATCGCCATTATCCAGCAATGCCTGCATCGTCAAAACAACCAGCTCGGATACCCCATTGCCAATAAAGATGTCATCCAGTTGCACGTTACTGATCTGCTTTTCCTGGGTGTAATGCATAATCGCTTTGCGGGCAGCAAACAGACCTTTGGAATCACAATAACCTGAGGCATCTGACAAGTTATGAATAACATCCTGCAGAATTTCCTCAGGCACATCAAAACCAAACGTGGCCGGATTGCCAATGTTGAGCTTGATAATGTGGTGACCTTCTTCTTCCATTTGCCGGGCGCGTTCGAGTACGGGTCCTCGAATGTCATAACAAACATTTGCCAGTTTGCTGGATTTTAAAATTGGACGCATGATTAGAGATATTTACGGAGATTGAATAAAAATTCAAAACCTGCAATACAATAGATAGTTTTTCTAGGAATTAATCAGATGCAGCATTATATACACAATATAAGCGATACTGAATTAATAACAAATTTAGCTTCTTAAATCGCATAGCAACAAATATTTTTACTACCTGCATCCAATTCAATACCCTTCAGCAATTCTATTTATTAAGTTCTTAAAATAAAGCTGGTTAAGGTATAATCATCGGTTTCTCAATTTTGAATTGTTTGGGGGGGCTATGCCTATTTATGAATATCTTTGCAATTCATGCGGTGCCGAGAAAGAACATTTGCAAAAGATTAACGATGCACCCATTACTGCTTGTCCCGTTTGCGGTAGCAGCAACTATACAAAGCTCATATCGGCTGCAGGGTTTCAGTTGAAAGGAAGTGGATGGTATGTAACCGACTTTAAGAATAACAAAGCAAAGCAGACCGATTCTCAGTCAACCACCAAAGAGAGCGCGCAACCAGCACCAGCAGCCACTCCGGATGTAACAACAAGTAAAGAAAGCAGTACGGTCCCTGCTACAACCGTTGATTAACTGGATTAGATAGATAGCTGACTAATTTTCAGCTCAGTAAACGATTGATATCTGCGGTATACCCAAGAAAAATCATAAATCTCACCCAAACTATTTAACAGAACTATGCGTACAAATTACTGTGGCGCCATCAATACAGAATATCTTGATCAAACAGTGGCGCTCTTTGGCTGGGTTCATCGGCGAAGAGACCATGGTGGCGTGATATTCATTGATTTGCGCGATCGCGAAGGTCTGGTGCAGATCGTATGCGATCCTGACAATGTGGAAACATTTCAAACGGCAGAAAAAATACGCAATGAATTTGTGCTGAAAATTACCGGCAAAGTAAGGAGGCGCCCTGAAGGAACGATCAATTCGTCGTTATTCAGTGGAGAGATCGAGATTCTGGTGGCAAAAATCGAAGTTCTGAATACTTCATTGACGCCGCCTTTTCTGATGGATGATGACAATATCAGCGAGGCTGTCCGGCTGGAGCACCGCTATCTTGATTTACGGCGCCCGGTGATGCAATCCAATCTCCGTTTGCGTCATCAAGTGGCCATGGCTGTGCGTGTATTTCTTGATCAGCATGGGTTTCTGGATATTGAAACACCCATGCTGACCAAATCCACACCGGAAGGCGCGCGGGATTATCTGGTACCGTCACGGGTCAATGCCGGTCATTTTTTTGCCTTGCCCCAATCTCCCCAGTTGTTCAAACAGCTTTTGATGGTGTCAGGATTCGACCGTTATTATCAGATAACCCGGTGCTTCCGCGATGAAGACCTGCGAGCAGACCGGCAACCTGAATTTACACAAATCGATATTGAAACGTCTTTCCTCACAGCCGATGAAATTATGTCACTGATGGAAGAGATGATACGTGGTCTGTTTAAGACCCTGAATAATGTGGATTTACCCGATCCATTCCCGCGTTTGACTTATGCCGAGGCTATGTTCAAGTACGGCTCGGACAAACCGGACTTGCGCATTCCGCTGCAATTTACCGAATTAACTGACATCATGAAAGAGGTACCTTTCAAGGTATTTCGTGAAGCTGCAGAAAAATCGGATGGTCGTGTCGCTGCTTTATGCATACCCAAAGGCGGTGAGTTATCGCGCAAGGAGATTGACGACTATACCAATTTTGTGGCGATCTATGGCGCCAAAGGCTTGGCTTACATTAAAGTCAATAATCTGGCAGAAGGTCTGGAAGGATTGCAATCGCCGATCCTGAAATTTCTGCCCGAAGAAACAATCAAAACAATCCTTGCCCGTACCAACGCAAAGGATGGGGATTTGATATTCTTTGGTGCGGATAAAGCCAAAATAGTTAATGAATCTTTAGGGGCATTGCGTATTAAAATTGGCCATCAGCATGGCCATGCGGAATCCGGCTGGAAGCCATTATGGGTGATTGATTTTCCAATGTTTGAGCGTGATGAAGAAGAAAATCGCTGGCAGGCATTGCATCATCCTTTCACCTCACCCGCCGACGGGCATGAGGATTTATTGGAAACAGATCCCGGCAATGCGCTCTCCAAAGCCTATGATATGGTACTGAATGGTTCGGAAATCGGCGGGGGTTCGGTGCGGATTCATCGCCAGGATATTCAATCCAAGGTATTTCGCGCTTTAAATATTTCGGAACAGGAAGCGCAGGAGAAATTTGGTTTCCTGTTGGAAGCATTACAATATGGCGCTCCACCACATGGCGGCATTGCATTCGGCTTGGATCGCATCTTAACCATGATGACAGGCTCAGAATCGATTCGTGACGTGATTGCATTTCCTAAAACACAACGCGCCCAATGCTTGTTAACACATGCTCCCAGCACAGTGGATGAAAAACAATTAAAAGAATTAAACATCCGCCTGCGCCAAATCGAAACAAAACCTAGCTGATTGATAACCCATCGTTCCGATGTACAAAATACCGGTTTCTGTTTTGGTTATCATCCACACTGCGGATTTACAGGTTCTATTGCTGGAACGCGCTGATCATCCGGGTTATTGGCAATCGGTCACCGGGAGTCAGAATCCGGGCGAAACACTGTACCAAACGGCTTTACGCGAAGTTTCTGAAGAAACCGGTTTAAACGCCGCTCATTATTCTCTTGCAGATTGGCAAATGGAAAACCAGTATGAAATATACGAAGAATGGCGTTGGCGCTATGCGCCGGATACTCGCTTCAATACCGAACATGTCTTTGGTTTATATTTGCCTGACATAATGCCGATAAGAATCACTGCGAGAGAACATTTGAATCACATTTGGCTGCCCTGGCAACAAGCGGCAGAGAAAGTCTTCTCAAGCAGCAATGCAGATGCCATTCGTCACTTGCCTGCGCACCAGCGATCTGATCAAAATAACTCTTAATCCGCTCCGCCGTCACCGGCAAATCGCTCCAGGTATTTTTTGATGATTGCCCTGGTTTTCATATTCTGTACACGATGCAGCACAATGTAATTGACGATGCCATGCATGATCAGAGCCAATAACAGTCCTTCAAAAATACCGAGCCGGTAAACAAGCAAGGCACAAAGTGTGGCCAGTATCATGGCATATTGACCTTGATGGGCAACATGCAATAATCCCATGATCATTTTCCAGCCGGTAAAAATCATAATGACGGCTAAGGAGAATTTGGGCAGATATTCCAGATATTGTGTATTCAATACAAAGAAAAGGACAACAAAACCTATCACCAATACTGAAAATTTGGTGTAGGCACCCGCCAGCTTGTTCGTGGTGCTTTTGGCTACGCCATCCAAGTTAGTCATGCCACCAAAAAAACTTGATCCCATGTTGGCTATCCAAATAGCTAGTAAGCTGTTATTAGTATTGCACTTGCGTTGTAAAGGATCTATCTTCTGAATGGCTGCATTACTCATGACTTGTTCAATCACATCAATAATGGCCAGCATGGCAGCAAAACCAATCACATACAACCAGATCAACGCATTATCAAAATGCGGTAACGGCAATGACAGACTGAGCGGCACATCTTCGACATGCAGCATAGGCATAGTAATAAATTGCGCCAGAACTACTCCCGCGATAATCAACACAAAACAGGGAATAGCCGGTTGCGTCGTCTGGAATTTGGCGAAGAGATACAGAAAAACAGCGAATCCCGCTATCGATATCAGAAGCATCTGGATGTGTGCGCCATTCCAGAATGCGTCAGATGCCAGCCCTTCGGGTATTTCGTAGGTCATGGCAAAAAAGTTGATGGCGATCTTTAGCCCTACACCGGCTAACAGGCCTTCAACCAGATACTCGGGCACTGCCAGGAGAATGTATTTTTGCAGATTAAACTTCCAAATAATGGCTTGCATAAATGCGGTCAGGAAAATGACAAAAGCCATATTTTCCATACCGAAGCTTGCCACACCCAGTGCAAGAACGGGTGCCAGGCCAGCTGCCACACCGGGTGCTCCGATATAGTTTCCCGGTTTGCTCCAGGCATTGACCCAACCAACAAAACACGCTAGAACAACGGTAGCCAATGCAACCTTGATGGGATACTCGGACATCATCGCAATACCGACTGTCAGCGGGATCGCCATTGTTCCCGTTATAATTCCAGCCTGGAGATCACGAATAAAGAATTTAGTCTGAAATGCTGCTGAGTCTTGCATGTTGTGGGATCAAATCCAGATGCTTTATTAAAATCCTTCAGATTACATGCGTGGCATTTCTTTGTTTGAGGTTTGAATGCAGCGAACGTTAAGGTGGTATATGCGTATCGTTAGTAACGAATCTCTAATCTGTTTACATCATTACCTGTTGTTAGCCATTTGTATTCTAAGTTGATATATAAATTTGGTGAAAGAATTGCCCCAATTATTTCCATTTCAGCTCATTGACATGCCATAACATACTTTTAAGTAGTTATTAATCTTTTGATTGGCGTACTGACCTCCATCCTAACTGAAAAGTATACAAATCTTCAGCCAGATTCACAGATAACCGTACATCATTACCAATAATTGTAATCAGATTATAATTGTTAAGACCATCCTTTCACCTTCTAGCGTATATTACCGAATTCCTCTCCTTATGATTTCAGTAATCTTGCTGCGTATTTGCTTCTATAATTCATTATTCCTCAGCCTTCCGCACTTCTGCTTCGTGTTCATCTTGTGCTTCTGAGTCATCGTCAATTTGATCCTGAAGTTTATCTTTTCCATGTATAGAATCTTCTTCTGCAATTTTCTGCTCTTCAGTTTTTCGAACTTCTGCTTCATGCTCGCCTTCTGCTTTTAAAGCGCTGATAGCTTGACCCTGATCAGAAACTGGAGCTTCATCTTTTTCATATACATCCTGTATACCTTCTTCTGCACCCTTACTGACATCCCTTTCTATGTTGCCTTCACTATCTGTGTTTTTATCATCACTTTTAGAACCGAAAAGACCTAAAAACCAATCAAATAAACCCATAGTGCTTCTCCTTTTATTGAAACAACGATAAATTGATAAGTCCAGTGCGATATATGCGGATATCAAACTTCAACAATAATATATTAGAGTAGCCGCATAATTACCCATTATCCTTTTAATGATAACAGATAAAGTTCAAATCAAAATAAAATGTTATTGTAATAGAAGAGATGTTCACTACCCTATCTATCATCGCGGTTTCAAAGCAGTGTTACTGTAAACAACTTAATCGAGAAAGAGCACTTTCATTATTCCATTGTCACTATAAAACAAGTTTTCTCATATGAAAGCGATACAAAAAGTGACACGACCCAAGCAATTGACAACTTAACGAACTCTATCCAAGCCGTTCTATCATTTCAAACTTCCTGGTATCTAGATCAGCACATCCAGTCAGTATTTGCAAACGAGGTGCTAAATCAGGAACCTTGTCTTTTATAATATCGAGTGCAAACTTACTAAGGAATAATGCCTTTTCTTTTGCCAGGCGGTATTCAGGACCAGCTTCATCTCTATACACACCTGAAGTCAAAAGCACGACACCATTTGGATCAATCCGGCCTTCGTCAATATTATTTTTCAGAAGTCTTGCAGCAGTTTCAATGGCAACCGAAAGATTGGGATCAAACGGCCCAACTATAAAAGCTGTATTAATGACATGCAACCAGTCAAAACCGCGTCCAACCCCCAGCACCCATTCTTTGTGTTCAGCTTCTTCGATTGGCCTATTTGAAGACCGGATCTCAGCAATATGCCTGATATTTCCCCGTACTAACGGTAAAAAATCCCGAATAATCCGTTCAGGCATTGAGGGATAAAGTGAGCGAAGCATTTCTTCCAGTTCAAGCTGAGAAGATTCTTTTGTATTCGCCAGATCAATGAAACGACCATTCTCACCATGCAGAATCAGAGCATCCAAGTCAGTTTCAATTCCGCAAACAATCGGCACCACCGCGCCGCCTTTGCCATAAACAGATTCAAATTGATTCTTCAGTTTTATAGCTGCAACCCTGGCAGCATCAGTATCATAATGAAATCCTCTGCAACCGCGATGAGTATCCCCGCGTGCAAAGTGATAAGTTACAAAGATCAGGCAGTGCCTGCCGCGGTTTATGGAATACCCTACCCACTGATCAATGGCCGCTTGAAAGAATGGCCAGCCTAAATCAAAAATTCCCCCAAGATTACGGAATGGTTGAATGATTCCAAGAGCAGTTTGCGTCATGACCGGTAGGTGCAATCGGCCATCCATACATTTAAGCGCTGCTATTTCAGTTGGATGCTCACCCCTATACCTGCGCCTCTCCGTAGCTAAGTCCATAAAAGCCTGAGAGTGCCGTGCATTCAAGTCAAGCAGATAATCTATTCCAGTTTCAGAACTATTCACCATTTGTCTCCTATTTATTTTTATGAGTAAAAATCTATGGTGTTTGTATGATTAGCCGAGACAACCATGCCTCAGATGCTACTTGATTAAAATTTAGTATGCTATCTGGAAAAAAACCAAATATTAAAATTAATAAAGCAGGGACACATAACAAAGCCAATTCACGCAATTGTAAATCATGCGTCTGATTAACATCAACATGTAAAATAGGACCCAGAAATGCTTGCCGGGAAAAAGACAGCATATAAGCAGCGCTAAGAATCGCACCTGTTAGAGCCGCAAACCCTAAAACGGTATGAGCATTTAATGCCCCAATGATCATTAATAATTCTGCAGGAAACCCACTGGTTCCTGGTATTCCTATACTCGCCAGTGCAAACAAAAAATAAAAACAGGTCAAGCGTGGCATAACTTTAGCAAGCCCTCCTAGATGAACAGCATCCGTACTGCCCAACCGATGCTGAATGAATCCTGCAATCAACATCAACACACTAGCAATTAGTGTAAAGTTGAGCAATTGGAAAATCGCACCTTGAAGCCCTTGCATATTCAAGGAAGCAATTCCGACGAGCACCAATCCAACGTGACTCACACTGGCATAGGCCAACAAACGTCTTAGATTAGTTTGTTGTAATGCAATCAATGCTGCATAAATCAGTGTAGTGGCACCAAAAAGACTTAATATCCAGCTAAATTCAACAGCTGCAATAGGCGCAAGCGGCATGGCAAAGCGCAGAATGCCGTATACACCCAGTTTTAAGCCAACCAATATTGCAACGATATGGGTTGGACCTTCCATAGCGGCAGTAGGTAGCCATGAATGAAACGGAACTAGTGGTGCTTTGACGGCAAAACCAAATAACAATAGAAGAAAAACCAGTGTTTGTTGATTATCAGGAAGTGGGATATCTAACAAGATTGGTAGGCTAAACGACAAATCATGTGGTATGTCACCTCCTATTTGAAATGCGTGATTGGCCGACAAAAGAGTGATGGCGAGAAGTAGCGTCACCCCTCCGGCTAGCATATACAATGTATATTTCATCGCTGCGTCGCGTCGCTGTGAACCAATACCCCATAGACCAATTAAAAAGAAGAATGGAGGGAGTGTCAATTCCCAGAATAAAAAGAACAATACCAGATCTAATGAACAAAAAACTCCGGCAGTCACACCTTGCAATGCTAATAATAATGAAAAATGAAAGCGAGGATTGTGTTGTACTGAATTCCATGAAGCCAGTATTGCCATTAACGTCAATAGCGCTGATAACGGTAAAAATAATAATGAGATACCATCGACACCAATTAAATATTCTATATTAAGCTGCGGTATCCAATAGTATTTCTCGACTAATTGAAAACCTGCTTTAGGTGTATCAAATAAAAATATTGCAAAAACTGTCAGTAATAACTCTAACCCAGCGAATAATAGTGTAATCAACTTGGCCAGATGGGTATTCTGCGTAGCTCCAACTACAATGGCTCCCACTAAAGGAAGAAAAATAATGAAACTCAGCAGTGGAAAATCGGCTTCACTCATTCTAGTTATCCTTGTTAATTAGCACAGCTTTATTATCGTGTTGCTGTGTATTATATAGAGTGGAATACAGTTCATTATTTGTGGAGGAGGTTATGCTCTGGTCAATAACACGCAGCCAGGGTGAAGTATGGAAACCAATACCAATAAGTAAAGAACAAATTATTGCAGCAATAATTCTTTCATTCCTGGGTGACGGAAGCGTACTTGGTTTCGAGGGATTTAGAAAAGGGCCTTGAAAACGCTGTGGTGTTCCAATAAAAATCAATTGGAATGCCCGTAGCAATAATGCGGCCGCCAAAACGTTACCCATCAGTATTGCGATAGAAACAAGCCAACCATATTCTTTGATAGTGCCTTCGATCAATAAATGAATTCCATCAAACCCTGGAGTACCGGGCATGACCATCGTACTTAATGCGCAGATTACAAATAACACGGCTATCGAGGCATTGGCATCGAACATACCACCCAAGCGTGGAATCATGGCCGTATGTGTACGTTTATAAATCATACCAATACTAAGCAACATACCTGCGGTTGCTAACCCAAAAGCAATAGAGAGCAGGATGCTGCCTTCTAATCCGTAAGTATTAAAGTCAAAAATACCAATGACCAGTATTCCAGTTTGACTGATGACGGCAAAAGCTAACAAGCGACGAATGTTAATCTGCATTAATGCCAGCAAGGCACCATAAAAGATTCCTAATAATCCAAATATTAATGCTAGCCATGCCCATCGTTCTGCAACTTCAGGGAGTATTGGCAGTAAGAATCGAATTGCTGCGTAAATACCCAGTTTCAAACCCACCAACAAGATACCTACACTAGCCACAGTGCCTTGTTCTGCCAATACCGGCAGCCAGCCGTGAAATGGAAACAAAGGCATTCGAATGGCAAACCCAAAAAACAGCAGGAAAAAAATCAATGTGGCATATTCCAATGAGGAATCACTTTGTTTAAGAGCTAACCAGTCAAAAGTTAATGTATCTCCTGTGCCCATAATGCCAAACCCGAGCATTAAAAAGCCTACCAGTACCATAAATAAGCCACTGATCCAATGCTGCAATAAAAGAGCGACAACCCAGCGCCTGTTTTGTCCAGAGCCGGCACGTATGGTGATTATGACAACTGGAATCAACTCCAACAGACACCAGAACCAGAATTGCAAAGCATTCATAGCAACAAACGCACCGATTAAAATCGCCTCATATCCTAGTAAGGAAGCAATATGAATCCGATCCGAAGCGCGTCGCGTTGTTAAAGTATAAATCAGTGCCAAGAATGTTAGGATAGCCGTTAATGGTATAAACAGAATACTGGTTCCATCCACACCGACTGTATAAGTAAAAATAATATTTTGTACTTGTTCATAGAGTTGAATACCTGGTTTAGTCTTATCAAAAACCAATAAAAGGTAAATACTCAGTAAAACAGTCAGTATCGAACCAATGAAACCAATACGTGAAGCAATAGCTTGTGAAGGTGATGATAAAACAGCAACCATTGTAATCAATGGAACGAGTGTCATTATTGTTAATAATGGAAATGCTGCTGTTTCCCACCAAAGCGTAATATTTATAATATCCATTCAATCCTCAAATTGAAGATGCACTCAGTAATACCACGAAAACAAACAGGACGAGATACCGCGGCTTGAGTATTAATTTTTCAAATGTATTTGCGGCGTATCCTAGTTGCCTGCCAATATCAACCATTTCCATACCGACACCCCGTAAAACAAGGCGTTCTTCAAACCAATTCATGGCACGAGCCACCCACTCAAACAGTTTTCCGGCAATACCTTTACCACGGCCAAATTCATTGGCATCATAGCTTGAATGTTCAACCATGATTCTTTGTTCTAGTTGAGCCAGCGATGAGATAGCATTATTGGGAGAGGTAGGTGAACCAATGGCAGGGTCAATGAAATGACTATCAAAATAGTCTAGGTCACGACCTAGCCCAATAATAGGTCTAACCAATACCCTGTCCGTAATTGGATCTAGCCAGAAGCGTTGCAATGATGCGATATACATCCAACGGAGTTGAGCTAAGCCACGCGCAACGGGTTTCATCGGATTGCCGTGTACATAATGTAATAGTGATGGTGCAGTCAGAACCTGATAGCCCCTAACAATAGCATGTGCACAGAGATGCCAGCTGGCCAGTTCCCAGAAGCCTAATCCACAAGCAAGAAACATCAAGCCTAGTTGTCCAGAAATAGCAAAACTTATCGAACTCTTTACATCAGTTTGAGTTAATCCAACGATAAAGCTATAAATTGCAGTAGACAAACCGACAATCACTAACAAACCCATCACAAATGGTGCTCGTTCAATAATTGGTTGTAACAAAATAACAAGAAATACTCCGGCATGAACCATTACTGAACCATAAAATAAAGCACTGGATGGTGTTGGCCCTTCCATCGCCCTGGCAAGCCAAGGCGTAAATGGCAACTGCACGGATTTCGCAAATGCAGCAATGACAAAGCATAAAGCAATGGCTGTTGCCGTGGATGTGGTTAATCGATCAACTGCAGTATTCAAGTCAGACCAATCTATGGTGCCGACATAAAAAAATGTCAAGCCTATTCCCAGTATAAAACCTGCATCACCAACTCGATTGGTAACAAAAACACGGGTTGCATTAATAACGGCAACAGGCCGGTCATAGGCAAATGAGATTAAGAAATAGGAACATAATCCGGCAATTTCCCACCCAATAAAAGTTCCAACAATATTGTTGGATAAAACCAACAATAACATTGCGGAAGAAAATAGGCTGAGGATAAAAAAGAATCGATGGAATCCAATTTCTTTGTGTATATAGTTAATTGAGAAACGAGTTATAACAACCAGAAGCACTGAAAATAAAGCAACGACTACGACGCTAAATCCTGTAGTAATAAAACTTAACTTAATCACCAAGGTATCACTGCTTAACCATTTTCCAACAATGTAGTGCCCCACATTTTTATTCAAAAGATCAGAAATTAACAAACCTAAAGCTAGTAAGCATGATAAGGAAATAGCGATATTGGCAATACCAGAAGTAGTTCGTTCTCCTGCTTCACCATTAGTTTGATTAAATAAATGACCCAATCCAATAATCGCTGCAGCAAGGAGCGGGAATAGTGGAATTAATATAGCTAGAAAATCCATTTTAGGCTTCCGTTAAATTAGGTTGCTTAATCAAAACCGGGGATAAAGGCATATTTTTATCTTGATAATATTCCATTGAATTACCAAAAACTGGTAGCTCCCTTGGATCTGCTTGCCACGGCACAAAACCAATTCCACGTTCAAATACTGAAATTTCTCCATTATCAGGGTCTATCGTACTGACTAATATCCACCCGCCCCCTATCAATTCACGCAAACTTTCCTGACGTTCATAAATTTGTCCCAGAACTGTGGTACTGGCTTCAACCAGAACTTGCAAGCGAATAGGTTCGTGTATCTCAACCATCTGTTTTGGCAATCCGGTGCGCAAATCGCTGCTGGCACCTTCCATTACACCAAAAAGACCTGTGATATTATGCGGAATTTTTGTACCACAGCCGAAACGCTCGTTGTTAATAGTCGAGAAGTAATATTCCAAGTTAATACCTGCACCAACAGGGCCAACCGTTAACAAAACATTTTCAAGCAGTTTGCCTTCAGGATCCTGAGTTGGGTCATATGAAATAAGAAAAGCGCGTCTGTCCAGAAATATTCCTTGAGAGATAGAGCGACGCCCAATAATTGCAGATGCATTGGTCGCATGCCCATATTCAGGACGAACCTGACTTAAATCATTAGAGCGGAGATGTGCATGGTATATTCCTGCTGCTGGTGTTTTAGGATTATTGGCCGAACTAAAACGTCGGCAACGTTCATGCGCAGAAGCATCCCTTGACTTAATGACATCTATTCGAAATGTTTCAAAATCTGATTGTAAATTTTGAGGAACATCTTCTGTATCGTACCAAGTGATGACGTCACTACAGGTATCATGTTCAGCACCAACAAACCAAGTATCTTCTGGAATAAGAATATTATTTTGAGCTAATAGCTTCCTTATTTCAGGACGATTGGCCATTGCAGCAAATAAACGCGCATTGGGGCCGCCCCGTTTTCCACTACAAGCACCACAATCATGCGCAGCTTCATGGGGATTGTTTTGACTGGTTGAACCATGTGCCATTAAGCAAACTATTGGTGCAAAACCATAAGTTAATCCAGTGCTGCGCATGAAACCGGTAAGTCGAGCAGCTTGCTCATTGTCGGTGAATCCTAATTGAGGATTCTCAGGTGTTGCAGCAGTTTCAGTATTAGGTGCTATAAATAAAAGTTCAGTTGGTACATCTTTTTCAATATTATGTCTAAGCGAATTATTAAATGCTAAGAGGTATTTCGGTAAAAAAGTTCTACTTAATAAACCAACCAAAACTATGGGAGCTAAAGCATCAATAACAGCATGTGAAATAAGAAGACTACGGCGCAATGATTGATTCATCAGGTAGGCAAGTTTTCTGTAAAGACTACGTCCTTTATTATGTTCTTGCAGTGTTTTTTCTGTTCCTTTTCTTGGAATCTCATCAATATTATGTGCAGGGGTTACGACAATAGGACATAGTGCTGTTCTATGTGTATCATCCAACCCTTTATAATTTATTGGTATGCCAAAAAAACCAGCAGCTCCTAATGTTTCAATTGCAGGATTAATTTCCTCCAGTTGGCGACGAATACTTTCTTCGCGCTCATCAATACAAAATACTATCTGTGCTTCAGGTCGTCGGTCACGTTTAGCCCAACGGCCACGATTAAGATTTGCGCGTATTGCTTGAAAAAAATCTTCCCTGTAATGGTATTCATAAGCATAGAGCCAGACTTTACTGCGTTCAGGAGCTGTAAATTCATTCAGTATTGTCAGCATATTTAATAAATCATTTTGCCGCATACCTTGTATTTGTTTTGCATTCAATCCAAGATGTTGACATAAACGAAACAGTC
>CAKKRO010000128.1:9056-29195 GCA_919902625.1 Nitrosomonadaceae bacterium | reverse complement strand
GAGAAAAACTCGCGCAAAATCCTCATCCGGGCAAAGTGGTCGAGTTATTCTGCGGTTCAGGAAATTTCACGCAAATCATCGCCGAATCCAATTGCACATCGATCATCGCCTACGAATCCGAACACAGCGCGATTCAATCGCTCAAAGCCAGGAACCTCGCCAGGATCAACCCTCAGGTTGCCGATCTGTTTAAGCCGTTCATCTGGAAGCATCTTAAAAAATATGTCATCGACGCAGAAACACTGGTGCTCGACCCGCCCCGCTCCGGGTTAAAAAAACTGCACGGCTTTTTTGAAAGCTTCGTGTCTTTAAAAACGATTTACTACATCTCCTGCAACCCGGAAACTTTTGCCCACGATGCCTGGATTTTTAGCCAGAATGGCTGGTTAATTGTTGATATGCAACTCGTTGATCTGTTTCCACATACGCCGCATATTGAAGCGTTGGCGGAGTTTAGAAAGAAGTAGGAGCTATCTCTTGGACAAGATTCCTCAGGCATTTCCTACCACTATCAACGGCGATTTATTGAATTTATGCCGCATACGATTGATCGCATTCAATATCGCAGGCTGTCCGACGATTCTGGCTTCCAGTCTGCGTTTGTTGGGGAAATCCATGAATGAGATTCCGATCAGCATGGTCAGCAAGCCTTGCCCCGGCAAGAAGAGCATCAAGAAACCGGCCGCCAGAAATACAGCACCCAGGCAATTCTTGACGATCAGGCCGATTATGCGCAGCACGGGATGGTGATCCTTCATCCAGTGCCGTGGAACACGCATATCAAAATAATCACCCGGAAGTCGAATCAGAATCCAGGGAATTGCGATCAGAGAACCCACGAAGCCGATGATGGAGGCCACCGTCAAACCGACCAGTACATTGACAGGAATCCATTGCTGGATGGTTATCAGTATATCTTCCATGATGCAAATATCCTGGTACGTGAAATGAGATTATCCCAACTTACCTTGAGGCGAATAATAACAAATTTAGTTAATAGAAATAGGTGTTTAGCACAGAAAAACCAAACTCCTGACTAAACACTTTATAGTGACAGTTGCTTTCTCATGGAAAGTTCCCGTCAATTCAAAAAACCAAAGCATGACAAGTCATATCCCGAACAAAACACCTGTTACCGGCCTATGAAATGCAGGGGCATATTTTAAGAATGAACCGGCTGTAATACAAGCAGTTAACCTGCCAATCACTACACTTCCGAATAAAAACACCTTGTCATATAAATGCAACAAAACTGCAACTGTCATAAAACTGTAACATTCCTGCGCTATAAAGATTGCCATCTTATATGACTTATTTTTAAACCCCGGATCAAAGACAGACTATGAAATTATTCAGACTTATTTTGGCAATCGTAGTTTTAATCAGTTTAGGTGCAATATCCAGTGCTTATGCACTGGATTTATACGTGGACACTAAAACCAAGCAGATTTTTGCAGAGCCTGGGCCTGGCCGGGTCCATATGGGTACCTACGTAAAATCCGAGAATGCGCCGGCAAAAACAGAAACACCGAAAGTACTGGCAACCCCATCGCAATCTCCAGCAGAATCTCCGAAAAAAATAGAAGCGGCTGAATTAGCTCCAGCTCATGAGGATCAGAGGGCGGAAGCGAGCCATAAAGCTGGGAGTGATCGCCTGACAAGATTGCGAGAAAAGGCTGAAAAAGAACAGCTTAAAGGTCAAGTTTCAATACTCGAAGAGCGTGTCAAGGAAGTTGAGAAAATACACGGGACTTTTGATGACCGCGGTCTGCATTGGGCAACCAAGGATGGCAATTTTTCAATGTCGCTCAATGGACGGATACAACCCGCCTCGCAATACAATTTTATCAATGAACCTGACCCTGCTTTCGGAACTAACACACCCAATGAATTGAATAGTGGCATGAACATCCGCCGTGCACGTCTAGGTGCTGAAGGTACTTTTTACAAAATATGGGATTATAAATTCGAGTACGATTTTAGCCGCGGCAATGGTACTGTTGGATCAGGAATTACCGATGCGTTTGTACGGTTGAATCATACCAATGAGCTGTCCTATAAATTAGGTTCCTTCAAGGAGCCGTTCAGTTTGGAAGAGGCCGCCAGTAACCGCTACCTCACTTTCATTGAGCGTCATATGTCGGTCAACTCATTCGTCGACAATCCCAATACTTACAAAACAGGTATCGGCGCCAACTACGCAGTTCAGCGGTGGCAGACCGGATTGGCTTTTCAAACAGAACCTATTGGTTCTTGGTCGGCCGCTTCCACCTCGGTGAACGCCAATGGCAACCAAAGCCGCAATAACGGTTCCGGCGATACCGGCTGGCAAGGCATCGGCCGTATCAGTGGCCGGCCCTGGATGGAAAGTGAAACTAAGTTCATGCATGTCGGTATCTCTGCGGGACACACTGCGGTTAACACCCAGTATCGGGCTGACGGCACGATGGTGGGCGAAGGATCCAACGGAGGTGGCGGCGGGATGTCGTTCTTTGCCTTCCCTGGAACCAACGTGGATCGTACCAATATATTGAATACCGGCAACTTAAGCACAGGCGCGCTGAGTGATCCACTTCACCGCCGGGTAAGCAGTTACGATCGCTATGGCGCGGAATCCTGGCTTGTTTACGGCCCATTCTCAGCACAAGGCGAATACTTACGTACCAATATCAATGGTACTGGGTACAACGATGAACATCTGACGGGTTATTACGGTTTTGCGAGTTACTTCCTGACCGGCGAATCCAAGGCTTATCATGTCAGAAATGGTGCAGCAAACCGGATTAAGCCTAATCGGCCGTTTCAGTGGAACGGTGCAGGCTGGGGCGCATGGGAAGTCGCTGCAGGTTATGATTACATTGACATGAATTCCGGTGTGATTAAAGGCGGAAAGGCGGATATGGTCAGGTTTGGTTTAAACTGGTATCCCCATTCGAATGTTAAATTCCAGAGTAATGTTATTTACATGTTGGATATCAACACAGCGGGAACCCCAACCACAAACACGAATGGTTATTCAGGCGGCGCCGGTGCACGTACTCACGGATGGAATAACGCTGACTTTGGTTCATTCCTGACGCAGGTTACAGTCGATTTTTAAGGTAGTGCAAACAAAGCGGGAATTCAGGATCATTTTCTGAATTCCCGGCAATATCCACCTGATTTGTATTCAAGTGCTTATCAAGCAGGATTCTGTCATTCTCTGGAAACATGCGTTAATATTCTGAAACACAGAGCACCAAGCTATCAAACATGTGGCGATCATCTCAAACCAATGGAGGGTGAAATGTTGAACTTACATAACCTTAAGCGATTGAGTATGCCGCTCTTATTGAGCACGTTAATGAGTGCCAGTATTGCGAATGCTCAATCGACGATCAAGATTGATGGCTCCAGCACTGTCTATCCCATCACTAAAGCAATCGCGGACAAGTTTCAGATCGCGAAAAGGAATGCCGTCAAAGTGACGGTTGATATCTCCGGTAGCGGTGGCGGCTTCAAGAAATTCTGTCGCGGCGAGATAGACATCGCTAACGCTTCCCGCCCTATCCTGAAAAATGAAATGGCGGAATGCAAAAACTCCCGTGTGCAATACGTCGAAATACCCGTGGCATTTGATGCATTGACCGTGGCGATCAATCCAGGGAATTTTTGGAGTACAGCCATGACCGTCGCAGAATTAAAGAAAATATGGGAGCCCGCTGCCCAGGGTAAAATCACAAAATGGAATCAGATCAACCCGGCTTGGCCGGATGAGGCCTTCAAACTCTACGGTGCCGATGCGGATTCCGGTACTTTCGACTACTTTACCAAGGCCATCGTCGGCAAGGCCAGATCAAGCCGTAGCGATTTTACCGGATCCGAGGATGACAATGTATTGGTAAAGAATGTGGCCATCGACAAGAACGGGTTGGGGTTTTTCGGTTTTGCCTATTACATCGGAAATCAAGATAAAGTGACCGCAGTTGCGATAGACAGTGGTGAAGGCGGCATTCTCCCATCCGCCGAAACCGTTGAAAACGGAAGCTACCAGCCGTTATCCCGCCCCATTTTTATCTATGTGAACATCAAAGCGGCAGAAAAACCCGAAGTCAAAGCGTTTGTTGAATTCTATATGAAGAACGCCCTTCTCCTGGTTAAAGAAGTCAAGTTCTTCCCATTACCGCCCAGAGCCTACACGATCATGCTAGAGCACTTCAACAAGAAAAGGGCGGGAACGGTGTTCAATGGTGTATCCGCAGTGGGTCTTACTATCGATGAACTGATCAGGCGTGAAGGCCGCCTGGAATTCGAACATTACTAAGTATCCCTTATAAACCCGATCGCGAGGAATTGAATCTGGCATGCCATCAACAGATGAGGTGGCGAATGTAGTATCCCGTGCTGCATCAATCAAACAAAGTTTGTGACTTTTATCACAGCAGAAATCATTCTGCTCCTGTATTTTCGTTTTTCCCTATAAGAACAGAATAAAACCTATTTAACAGATCTTGTGGATCAGTCTCAAGATGATGATGAATCAACTGAACCCAGTCCAATTGACTTCAGGGAACTATGAAAAGAAATAAGAAACTCGTCAATGCATGGATTTTTCTAAACGAAGATGAACCCGCTTTCACCAACTATCGCACACCCGGCAGTTGTTATCAGGCACTCATTCAAAACAACGTCTATCAATCCATTGATATTCTGTATATCTGCTTTGCAACCACAGTTCCCACAAACATCACCACCCTTCCTGCCGGGGATGGTTCATCATATACCATCAATATCAACGCTGCGTCACATCCGGGAGGTCTGACCAACCAGGATTACATGGATTATATACTCAGGGATGCCCGAAAAAATAATCCCGGCATCAAGATCGTCATTACACTGAACTGGGGCGATAAAAACCTGATTTCGAATATATTTCAGAATTCTGATTACTCACCCCAGCAAAATGCCGCTAACTTTGCAGCCAATCTCCTGGCCTATCTTAAGCATTATGACCTGGATGGCTTTGATATAGACTGGGAATATCCCCTTTCCGGGCAGACCTCCCGGAAGCAGTTAAGGCTACTGCTTAACGCCATTGGCGCTCAATTTAGACAACAGACCGACAGATACTATTATTTAACGCTTTCTCCAACCGGAATCGAAAATTTAGATGCCTCAGCCGTAAACAATAATGTGGACTTTATAAATCTTCAATTATATGGAGGTGCAGTCCCGGATATTTTCATCAGCGCCGGTTTCAATGAAAATATCCTTGCCTATGGCGCAAAATTTGAATCGGGCTGTCAAACCGCTTTACAGGTTTTTCAAGACAACGAAACCCATTATCGTTACAGCGCTTTTACCTGCTGGCGATTAAATTCAGGCAATTATCAGTTTGAGCAGTCTCAACAGAAATTGTTGTGTCAATTGGTTTATGCACAATTTTTGCAAAGCCGTACTGAAAATGTAAAGCCAAACAAAATTATCGATGATCCACATCCGGAAGCCTGCCGCACTTAGAGAGTTGATCTGAACAGGGAATGCGTTCATATTATCCCGATTTTTCATTGCTTAGAGCGACCATTCTGGCTTTCCCATTTGAGTCGCTTAGTAAACAAGCCTGTTGTAAATTCGTGGGAATCATTGCCTTGCCGTAGAAGCCTACGCTACACTCTTTGCCACAGTTACAATCTATCCCTACTCTATCAATAACTATGCAACAGGACAACTGGGCAAGACCTGAAATAGTGCAATGGTGCCAGTATTTGCTGGACAGCTATGCCTACTGGGTCAAACAAGAACTCATTCACCGTAACGGCGCACCGCTTGAACAAGCAGAACGTTTATTTAATAGTCCATTGGTTGTTGCGTCACATGGCATGGAAGATGACCCTGTATTGAATTACGGTAATCGGACGGCCTTGAATTTATGGGCTATGGATTGGGAACAATTCACACAAACCCCTTCACGTCTTACCGCTGAACCCATCAATCGTAAAGATCGTGCACGCATGCTGGAACAAGCCAAAACACAAGGCTATATTTCTGATTATCACGGCATCAGAATTTCCAGTACTGGAGAGCGTTTCCTGGTTGAAAAAGCCATCATCTGGAATATTCGCAAGCCAGATGGCACTGCACTTGGGCAGGGAGCCTCATTTTCCAGCTGGCGCTATTTACGGTAAGTATTAATCCGCTAAAGAATCACCAATGCTTCAGGTTTAATAACAGACAATATATCAAATACTTGCAAACCGGTATTACTCATCATCGTTGGAATAAACTCAGGACTCAGGTCCAGCTGGTTCCAGGCTTCGATTTTATAAGTTGGTTTCATTTTATCAAGATCACCTGTTCGTCTGGCACAGGGTTCCACACAATTCGCAATATGAGCTGCCACATGAAGAATACAAGCATCCCTCTTCGGCGCCTCTTCATTCAGAGGATCCAACTGAAACTGGACCAGCTTCCAGATACTCATGGGCAATTGCCACTGTTTCAGCAGTTCCGCACCCAACTCCGCATGGGTGAATCCAAAAATCTTTCGCTCCGCTTCAATAACCGCGTCATCCCCCTGATCCTTAAATCGTAGCGTTTGTGCAGATTCTTTTGGAAACTGACTAAAAAGTACCAGCTTGCCAATATCATGCAATAGACCTGAAATAAAGAATCTTTCCTGCTCCTTGCTCTTGAGATGGGTTGCAATCGATCGCGCCATAACACCACATGTTATGCTGTGATACCAGAATGCTTCCATATCGACCAAATCGGAAGAAATACCCTCAAAAATCGAGATGACCGATATGGCCATCACCAAATTACGTAATTCCTTATGTCCAATCAATGTAATTGCACGTGAAATAGTCTCAATTTTCCCTGAGCAGCCAAAATAAGAGCTATTGGCAAGTTTCAGTATTTTGGCTGTTAAGGCGGGATCATGAATAATTAATTGCTCCAGCTCAGCATTAGTCGTTTCTTCTAAATTAATCAACTCATTAATTCTAAGCGCCACATCTGGAAAGGAAAAAATTGAATTTACATTTTCTATCATCATCCGGGGATCCATTAAAACCTCCGTTAAATATTATCCAGCAGGATCGTTATGTCGTTATTGTGCAACGCAACCATTTTCTCTTATTTCTACACAATACCTTCACGAGAAAAAACCACTTTCAACCCACCATATTGAGATAATGCTTTAAATGCCGCTTGCTAGAAGCCTGTCGGACTTAAGGCTAATCTACTGCGCCAATGGGATAACGGTTCATATTTCCTCAATTTTTCGTTGCATAGTCTAGCTATGCGCCTCAAAATTAAGAAAATCCGTACTCGTTCTCCCACTTGGCTCGTGACGATTGCTTAAGCCCGACAGGCTCCTAGAATCCTGCCGACTTACAATCAGATCATGCAATCAAAGAATATCTGCTCTAATATACCCGGATGAAAAATTATTTCTCCCCCATTCATCTGGTATTTTTCGTCTTCCTGCTTGGAATGATGTTGGTGCTTATTCAGGTGGAACTGCTTTCATTTGCTTTTGCAAAACTGGGACTCCCCCCGGCATTGGGTCTGATGGTATTACTCCTTTCATTGCTGGGCAGTGTGATTAATCTACCGGTGACACGACTTAAAAGTGACCTTCCGTTTCAGGAGATCACGCAGCCCGTTTATTATGGATTACTCAGAATCCCTTTACCGCCGTTTCATAATGAGACTCAGATTTCAATCAATCTTGGGGGTTGCGTGATACCAATCGCACTTTCCATTTATTTATTCTCCAACAGCACGCTGACTTTGTCTTCCACCCTGCTGGGAGTCGCCATGATCAGTGGAATCAGTTACTTCTTCAGCCGCCCGGTCCAGGGATTTGGCATCGGCATGCCCATCATGATTGCGCCCATCAGCGCTGCGCTGGTCAGTCTTTTAATCAGTCCGGAACAAAGCGCACCCCTCGCTTATATCAGTGGAACACTGGGTGTATTGATCGGTGCCGACCTGTTGCGCCTGAAAGACATTCCCAAGCTCGGAACGCCTTATGCATCCATCGGTGGCGCAGGTACTTTTGATGGGATTTTCATCACCGGGATTGTTGCGGCATTGCTTGTTTAAAGTAACCGGCCATAGACTCCGGTTCTGTTACTGTTACTTTGATTTTAATCCCGCTATACTCGTTAGCATGATGAACCCATGCCTGCACAACCGTTCTGATCCAACCCATGAGCATTTGCTGCATCGGCTATATGCATTGCAGCAACAATTTCTGCATATTTCGCCGGAATCCATGCATCAGGTTGCCACCGAATTTAATTTACCGGTCAGCCAGGTGGCTTCCGTCGTTGCGTTCTATTCTTTTTTTCATACACAACCTTGCGGCCGTTTCCACATTCTGTTCAGTAATTGCACCAGTTGCGGCTATCTGGAGGATGGACAAAATCTGATGCAAATGTTGTGTCAGCAGTTACAAATCACTCCGGGTAAAACGCGTAAAGATGGATTGGTCAGTATCGATGAAACCTCCTGCATCGGCATGTGCGATCAGGGTGCTTCCCTGCTCATCAACGGCGTGCCGGTCACCCGATTGAATCCAGATAAAATTGCACAGATCGCACACCTGATTACTGCTGAAACAGCGCTCGCATACTGGCCAAAGGCATGGTTTGCGGTCAATGATGTGGTGCACAAGCGCAGCTTGCTGCTGACAGCGCATTTTCTGGCAGGCAGTGCTCTGCAAAAAGCTTTGATCCATGGTACGGATGAAACACTGGCCACGGTCATGCAGTCCGATTTATGTGGCCGGGGCGGCGCCGGATTTAACACCGGCGAGAAATGGCAACTCTGCCGGGAAGCATCTGGCAATGCGCATTATGTCGTTTGCAATGCCGATGAAGGTGAACCCGGCACTTTTAAGGATCGTTTCTTATTGCGCAGCCAGGCCGATGCGATGTTTGAAGGCATGACCTTATGTGCTTTTGTCACCGGCGCAGAAAAAGGCTTCGTTTATCTGCGGGGTGAATATCGTTATTTGCTACCCCATTTACACTCCGTTCTCAATCAGCGCCGCCAACAAGGGTTATTGGGTCAGCATATTCTGGGACATGCCACATTTAATTTTGACATCGAAATCGTAGTGGGTGCGGGTGCTTATATTTGCGGTGAGGAATCCGCGCTCATCGAGTCACTGGAAGGCAAACCGGGCATTCCGCGTATTCGCCCTCCTTTTCCTGTTACGCACGGCTACTTGGGTCAACCCACAGTCATCAATAATGTGGAAACATTGATTGCCGCAGCACACATTATATTGCAGGACGGCGCCTGGTTTAGAGCCATAGGAACAGAAAAATCGGCAGGCAGCAAGATCCTGAGTGTCAGCGGTGATTGCCGGTTACCCGGGATTTACGAATACCCCTTTGGGGTCAGTATTCAACAAGTTCTGGATGACTGCGGCGCGCAGAATGTGCAAGCCGTGCAAATTGGCGGTCCTTCCGGTACTTTGGTTGGAAGAACAGATTTTAACTGCAGGACCTGCTTTGAGGATCTATCCACCGCCGGTTCATTCTTAGTCTTTGGACAACAGCGCAATCTGCTGGCAATCAACCGTAATTTTGCCCGCTTTTTTGCGCATGAAAGTTGTGGTTTTTGCACCCCCTGCCGGGTAGGCACCCAACTGCTCAAAAACAATCTGGATAAAATTGCCGATGGCCGGGGCACATCGCAGGATCTGGTTGAGATAAAACAACTCAGCCATTTGCTTCAACGCCATTCGCATTGCGGCTTGGGGCATACGGCAGCGAATCATATTCTGGATAGCTTGCAGCGATTCCCGCAAACCTTTGAAGCCAATCTGAAGCAACACTTCACCGCATCATTCGATCTGGATAAAGCGCTTGAAAATGCCCGTCAAATCACCCAACGTAATGATGCTGCCGCGCACCTGGATTAGATGCCCATGCAAACAATCCACGACACCATTATCATCGACGGCCAGGAAATCCCTTTTACAAAGGGGCAAACCATCATGGACGCGGCATTGGCCGCCAGGGTTTATATTCCGCATCTTTGCCACTATCCCGGACTCACGCCAAGCGGCAATTGCCGGTTGTGCACTGTGGATATCGGCAGCAAAAGTGTAGCTGCGTGCATCACACCGGCTGCTGCCGGTCAGGAAATCAGCAATAACACGTCCGCGTTGAATGATGCGCGCAAATCGATCACCCAAATGCTGTTCGTCGAAGGCGATCATATCTGCCCGTCATGCGAAAAAACCGGCAATTGCAAACTCCAGGCGATGGGCTACTATCTGGGCATGCTGGATGAACATTTTCCGCAGTTTTACCAGCATCGTGAGGTGGACGCATCACACGCCAGAATTCTGCTCGATCGCGGCCGCTGTATTTTGTGTGATTTGTGTGTCCGCGCCAGCCGTGAAGTGGATAAAAAAAATGTATTTGCCATTGCTGGGCGTGGTACCGAAGCACACCTGATTGTTAATTCATCGACGGGAAAATTAGCGGATAGCAACATCGAACCTGGCGATCTGGCGGCAAACATTTGTCCGGTGGGAGCCATCTTGATCAAGGAACAAGGCTATCAAGTACCGATTGGCCAGCGCATTTATGATCAACACACCATCCAAGAAACCGGCTTGCAAGAAAATAGCGTGAAGAAAAATGATGACTAAGCCCAGAATCAAAATTGCCACCACGTCATTAGCCGGATGCTTTGGCTGTCACATGTCTTTTCTGGATATGGATGAGCGTCTGGTCACTTTATTCGAACGGGTTGAGTTTAACTGCTCACCCTTCACCGATATCAAACAGTGTGAACCCTGTGATATTGGTTTGATTGAAGGCGGCGTATGTAATGCGGAAAACGTGCAGGTGTTACGCACATTCCGCGCCAACTGCACAACACTCATCGCTGTGGGTGCTTGCGCGATCAATGGCGGCGTGCCCGCCATGCGTAATTATTTTGACTTGCAGGATTGCCTGCGGGAAGTGTATCTGACCGGAACCGGTGTCACGAATCCGCAAATTCCCAATGATATTGAGTTGCCATTGCTGCTGGATAAGGTTTATCCAGTCAGCGGAGTGGTGCCCATCGACTATTATTTGCCCGGCTGCCCGCCTTCCGCCGATGAATTTCTGCAAATGCTTGAACCCTTACTGACCGGTAAAAAGCCGCTGCTTCAAAAACTTCACTTGCATTACGACTAGATCATAAAAAGTCATGGAACAAAGTAATCCATCACCACCCACCACCCGGCGTATTGCCATCGACCCGATTACCCGGGTCGAAGGGCATGGCAAAATTACACTGTTGCTGGATGCGGACAATCACATCCAGGAAGCGCGGCTGCATATTGTTGAATTCCGTGGCTTTGAAAAGTTTATCCAGGGCCGTCCCTACTGGGAAGTGCCGTTCTTTGTGCAACGGCTGTGCGGTATTTGCCCGGTCAGCCACCAATTGGCGGCAGCCAAGGCTGTGGATCAACTGACCGGCATCCGGCAACTCACACCGAGCGCGACCAAACTGCGCCGTTTGCTGCATTTCGGGCAAATCCTGCAATCCCATGCCTTACATTTTTTTCATCTCTCTTCTCCCGATTTCCTATTCGGCTTTGGCAGTAATCCGGCGCAACGCAATATCGCCGGTGTTTTGGAGAAATACCCCGAGATCGCGCTGAAAGGCGTCAAGCTGCGCAAATACGGTCAGCAGATTATTCAGGCAATCACCGGCAAACGCATTCACGGCACGGGCACCGTACCGGGTGGCATGAACAAACCGCTGAGCATCGCCGAACGTGACGCCTTGCTGGCTGATATCACCGATATCCTGCAGTGGAGCCAGGAAGCGCTCGCTTTAAATGAACACATCCACACCGCGCACCCGGAACACCATCATTTTGCCACTTTGCCCAGCAACTATCTCAGCATGACCGGAGCAAGCGGTGAACTGGAGTTTTATCATGGCGGATTACGTGCGCGTTATGCCGATGGAAACAATATCTTTGATCAGTTTGATTACTGTGATTATCAACAGATTCTGCGTGAAGAAGTCCGTCCCTGGAGCTACATGAAGTTTCCCTATCTGTCTGCATTGGGGATTGAACAAGGCTGGTACCGCGTAGGGCCGCTGGCTCGCATCAATAATTGCAATATGATCTCAACCCCCTTGGCGGAAGCAGCGCGTCAGCGCTTTAAGGCATTCGGCCAGGGTAAATTTGTGCATCACACGCTCGCTTATCACTGGGCACGCATGATCGAAGCATTACATTGCGCTGAAGCCATTGATGAGCTATTGCATGACCCGGAAATTACCGGCACAGAATTGATAGCCGAAAAAGGACAACACCAACCACAAGGCATTGGCGTGATTGAAGCACCGCGCGGCACTTTGTTTCATCATTATCAGATCAATGAGGAAGGTCTCGTGACTAAAGCCAATCTGATGGTCTCAACCACCAGTAACAATCAGGCGATGAATGAATCCGTGCGCTCAGTCGCCAATCAGTATCTGGACGGTCAGGAAATCACCGAAGCGTTACTGAATCATCTGGAAGTCGCCGTGCGGGCGTATGACCCCTGCCTTTCCTGTGCGACGCATGCTTTGGGCAAGATGCCGTTACAGGTCACATTACAGGATGTGAATGGAAAAGTGATTGATCAATTAACCAAAGGAATGAGCGGGGAGATTCACCGCTAACCCGTGAGCAAGCCTTATTTACGTGTCCACCAAAAAATTAACGACAACACGATGGAAATCAGCAAACCGGTCATTAACGGAAAATGGAAGCTGAAATTCTCGCGCTCAATATGAATATCACCCGGTAAACGACCCAATGGCAATTGGGATATCCAAGGCCATGCGATGCCCAATAAGAGTAATATGATTCCCAATATAATGAGCAGTTGCTGCATAGGGTTTTGATGAATCGCAAATAAACACATACTAACAAACGGATTACCCGCATTCAAACTTATGCTTAAATTACTGTTATTCGGTTATGGAAATCCCGGACGTGGAGACGATGCTTTGGGCCCCTTATTGATTGAGCGCATAGACCGGTTAAAACTGGCGAATGTGACCTGCTTCATTGACATGCAATTACTGATTGAGCATGCTACCGACTTAATCGGGTGTGATCAGATCCTGTTTGCGGATGCCGACATGTCATGCAGGGAACCCTTTGAGTTTTCAGCAGTGAATGCCGGGAAAGACAGCAGCTATACCAGCCACGCATTAACACCGGCTGCACTGTTGTTTGTTTATCAGCAAGTATACGCACGCCATGCACCACCCGCTTTCTTGCTGCGTATCCGCGGTTATCATTTTGAACTGGGTGATGCGTTAAGTGCGCAGGCAAACATGAATCTGGAAGCAGCGGCCAGGTACCTACAACAATGGCAACTACAACAAGTATGAAGAAAATGAATCCACCGTTAAAATTTTTCCAGCTTACGGTTTTAATCATTACTTTCCTGGCAGTTCCTTCGCTGGTTTTTGCCCATACCGGCATCGGCCCGCATAATGGCTGGTTGCATGGATTCACCCATCCATTGAGTGGATTGGATCATGTTCTGGCTATGATTGCAGTGGGGTTATGGGCTGCACAGGCGGGTGGCCGTATTATCTGGCTAATCCCATTCATTTTTGTAACAGTTATGGGATTAGGCGGTCTGTTGGGGATCATTATCCTTCCGGTCGCTTTTGCTGAATATGGCATCATACTGTCACTGCTGGTTTTAGGTGCATTGCTTGCTTGCCGGAAACATTTACCACTCAGCGCAAGTATTATTTTGGTTGGACTGTTTGCACTCAGCCATGGCTATGCGCATGGCAGTGAAATGCCACAAAGCATCTCTATTTTCTCCTATGCGGCAGGGTTCATGCTGGCCACCATGCTTTTGCATCTCTGCGGCATTGGACTGGCTCTCATGGCCGGAAACTTTGCAAGCGTCAACTGGATACGCTTTAGCGGTATCATGATTGCGTGCTACGGTGGTTTTTTAATAATCCATTAGGCGATGAGAGGTAATCCATGCATGAAATGTCGCTGGCTGAGAACATGTTGCAACTCATCGAAGAGGCCGCATCTGAGCAAAAATTCACCCAGGTCAAAACAGTGTGGCTGGAGGTTGGGCAATTGGCCTGCGTAGAGAAGGAATCGTTACGCTTCTATTTTGATGTGGTGACGCATGACAGTATTGCGCAGCAAGCCAGACTGGAAATCATCGAAATAGCGGGACAGGGCCTGTGCAACCAGTGTCATCAAGCTGTTTTGATCGCTTCCCACTATGAAGCCTGCCCGCATTGTGGCAGCTATGCATTGCAGATTACCCAGGGTGACGGAATGCAGATTAAAGAACTGGAAGTGGAGTAAATAGAACAATGTGCACAACCTGTGGATGCGGCATTGGCCAAACACGGCTGAATGGCAAATCGATACAACTGCGCCGCCATTCGGATAAACCACTGAATTATCGTCCGCCCGGGCAGGATATCCTCCATTCGCACGCACATGATCCGATACCTGTTGACGCTGATCATGCATCGGAAACCATCCACTTCGGAACAGGCATTGCCGGCACGCATGCTCCAGGAATGAGTCAGGCGAGAATGGTCAGAATTGAACGCGACATTCTGGCAAAAAATAACCATTATGCCGGTGAGAATCGCCGTTACCTATCCGAACAGGGCATTCTCGCCCTCAATCTGGTTTCCAGTCCCGGTTCCGGCAAAACCACCCTGCTGGTTAAAACCATTCAGATGTTGCGTAACAAGCTGCCCATTACCGTCATTGAAGGCGATCAGCAGACCGATCACGATGCGGCGCGCATCCGCGCAACAGGAGTACCGGCGATACAAATCAATACCGGCAAGGGCTGTCATCTGGATGCGCATATGGTCGGCCATGCCATGCAACAACTGCCGCTACAGGATAACAGCCTGTTATTTATTGAAAATGTCGGCAATCTGGTTTGCCCATCCGGCTTTGATCTGGGTGAAGCGCATAAAGTGGTTATCCTGTCCGTTACCGAAGGCGAAGACAAACCGCTTAAATATCCCGACATGTTCCATGCAGCCGGTCTGATGCTGCTGAACAAATGTGACTTGTTGCCACACCTGACGTTTGATGTTGACTTGGCGATTGAATATGCGCATCGCATCCATCCTGCATTGCCTGTCATTCAGATTTCCGCCACGCAGGGTACCGGTATGCCAGCATGGATGGATTGGATTGAAGCGGAATGCCGCCGTACAGCGGTTGCAAAACACACCTTGAAATCAACAGACCAAACGCTTGGCTAAACCGGATCATACGCTCATCCCATTAGCCCTCAGTGGGCCTGCCGTTCTGGCTTGTGGCGCCTGGTTAAAAAACACGCTCTGCCTGACCCAGGGAAACCAGGCGTATGTCTCGCCGCTCATCGGCGATCTGGCTACTGCAGACGCCCGGCACAGAATGGACAAAGCCGTTCAACAATTGTGTCAGGATTATCCGCTGCCTCCTGAAATCATCACGCATGATTTGCACCCGGATTTTTACAGCACACAGTTCGCCCAAGCCTATGCGCAGCAGCACCACATTCCAACGCTGGCCGTACAGCATCATCACGCCCACATTGCTGCCATCTGTGCCGAACACCGGCTGACCCAACCTGTGCTGGGATTGGCGCTGGATGGCGTCGGATTGGGAACGGATAACACCCCTTGGGGGGGGGAATTGTTACGGGTGGATGGCGCCCATTTCCATCGGCTGGGCCATCTCGCCACTCTGGCTTTGCCGGGAGGTGATCGCGCTGCGCAGGAACCCTGGCGCATGGCGGCAGCAGCGTTGGCCCGATTAAATCGCGGCGATGAAATTATGCAACGCTTTGCCCATCAACCCGCCGCCGAAACTGTCGCGGTCATGCTGGCAAGTCATCTGAATTGCCCGCAGACCTCCAGTATGGGACGGTTATTCGATGCGGCAGCGGGCTTGCTGGAAATCAGTTCGATCCAATCTTATGAAGCCCAGGCCGCCATGCAACTGCAACAACTGGCGGAACAACATGGCCCCGTGACCGCACTGGCTGAAGGCTATCGAATCACTGAAGACAATGATCTGGATTTCTCGCCATTACTTTCGGCATTAATCGATTGTCATGATGCCAAGCGTGATACTTCTTACGCTGCGGCATTGTTTCACGCCACTTTAATCGCAGGCTTGACTACCTGGATTGAGAAAACCGCCAGCCAGCACAACATCACATACCTGGCATTGGGTGGCGGGTGTTTTCATAATGCCGTGCTGCGGCAGGGCTTAGCCGATCGGTTATCTGCACATTCTTTTCAGATTTTCAGCGCACGGCAAATGCCGCCGGATGACAGCGCCATCGCCTTGGGTCAGGCATGGGTAGCACTGCAAAGCAATCGTTTATAATGAGTGTTAATGAATTAATCAGGAATTTTAAATGAGTAACTACGTACAACGTTTTCTTCTGGAGAATCTGGACATACGCGGTGCCGTGGTGCACCTTGATTCTGTATGGCAACAAATGTTAGCAGGCCGCCATTACCCGCAACCCGTGACCCGGTTACTGGGGGAAATGAGTGCAACCACATTGCTCTTGGGCGATAACCTCAAACAAACCGGGCGCCTGACCATCCAATTGAATGGCAACGGCCCGGTCTCCATGCTGATCCTCGATTGCAATGAAAGCCTGCATATACGCGGCATGGCCAAATGCGCGCAAAACATAGACCCGCAACCGGTGCCTGATTTACTCGGCCATGGTCAATTGCTGATCACGCTGGATATGCCTTCCATGCGCGAATCCTACCAAAGCATCGTGCCGCTCGATGGCGACAGCATTGCTGAAATCTTCCAACATTATTTCAAGCAATCCGAACAACTGCCCTCACGCCTTTTCCTTGTCACCACAAACCACGCCATTTTCGGCTTGCTGTTACAAAAACTACCCGCTGCCGACCAACAAGATCCCGACGGCTGGGCGCGTGCCGAAGCGCTCGCTGCCACAATCCATGATCAGGCATTATTAGGCTTGACGGCTGAAGAAATACTGACACGCCTGTTCTTTGAGGAAACCATCCGTATCTTTGATCCACAAACCGTCCACTACGGCTGCCATGAAGACCCGGAAAAGATTTACGCCATGCTGCGCTCACTCGGTCGCGAAGAGGTGGACTCGATTCTGCAAGAGTTTGGCGAAGTCATTATTAATGATGACATTTGTAACCGCGAATACCGCCTGGATGCCTTGGCAATTGATGCGGTATTCCGGGAAGCCGGGCCGACGGTGCATTGAAGCGGTTGTTGACCATTACAAAAATACAAGTAGTGCAATAACGACAGCTTGCTGCGCCGCTTGATGGTCTCAAGCCTCAACCGTCACATTCTTCCTGACAACCGCCTGCGAATGCTCTATTTTTACCGAATCAGTTTTTTCTTTTGCTCCAGTGCAAACGACCCTGATGTTATTCATCCCCACCGGCACATTACCCAGCACATAGAGTCCTTGCTCATCGGTCAGGGTAGTCACATGCGGCAAATCAACAAGGGAGACTTCTGCTTTTGTGGCAGGCCTCATGGTTTTATCTGTCTGCACGAGTGTAACAACCCCTGTAATAGTTCCATATTGGGTTGTGTCGGTTGTTTTCGGTGAGATCTTTTCAGCCACTGACCGGATCATGAGCAAGATGGATTCAGAGGCGAATCCGGCGATGAACGCCAAAGCGACAGAATTCGCTGTATTACTGGGCTCGACCAGGTAGTACGCAAGGATTGCAAGAAAAGGAGCCGAGATGAATTGTACGATATGAAATATCAAATATTCACGAAACTCATGTTGCGACAGCTTGGGCTGATTCTCTGTTGCCACATACGCGGAGCTCGCCATTTTTTGAAGCTCGGGAAGCCGTCTGGTCAAACTGATGCTACCCCCCATGAGCGCAAGAATGATGAAATACAGTGGAACCTGCAAACCGCCGCTGACCGAACATACGGCTGCAACCCCATTGTTCCTATTCGGGTCAGTGGCACATGCTTCGACATAACCGCCAATATTAATGATCCATTCAGCTTGTATCTTGATTCCCGATCCATTCCGCTTCGCATCCGGGCTATTGATTTCTGCTTTTGCATCTTCGTTTGGAGCCATTGCAGAGTCAGGCTGCTCATGCACTGTTGGCTGTAAAACTTGAGAATGATCCGAATGTTTGTCTTTACCATTCACTGAATAACCAATAAACAATGCAATCGGCCGTTCACGAATTGTCTCCAAATACTCGTCAGCAGATTTACCGTCATGACTGCCATAAGGAACAACAAAGGGATAAAAAGTCATTAATAATGAAAACAACATAAAACCATAAGCGAATATCATCCACTTTTGCCGCTGCCAGTGATTACTTTCTTCAAATTCCCTTTTCTTTACTGGATCCGCCCCATCCAGCGGAGGTAGCTCAATCGAAGCCGTATAGATATGAATAAAAACCGCGCACAGCAGCATAATCACAGATAAAGTCATGCCACCTTTCTCGATAAAATGATAAGCACCAAAAAAAATAATAGCACTATAAACCAATACCCAGAACCAGAAGAACCTTGACCGCTTCGTAGAAGCGTGCTCGCTGTAGTTTGTTTGATCTACGACTACTGAAACAGGTGCGGCCTTTAATTTATCCAATTTGGATTTGAATTCGTTCGATGTATTCCTGGATGTATCAGAAGTATTTTCTGTATTCATGCCACGCCCCTTCTCTTTTTGATGTGATGATCAGCAAACCTTGATGCTTATCGCACTGCAGATGTGACTCCTTCTCAAGGACCTTATATTCTATTCCAAAATATGGCTTGGTTACTTAGCTGTCGCGTAAAAAATACTATCTAATAATCATATTATTCAGAAGTTAAAACATAATCCCTCCATTACTTGGGTATTTTCTATTAAACCCTGCATTTACACTTGTTTTCCTGTTTCCAATAAAGAAATTTCAGTTATTATTCGATTTCCTGTAATTATTTGTTCATATTGTAAGGCATTGACCTATGCATAGAAATTTTCTATTTATTTTTGCCATAACCAGTCTTATTACTGTTTCTTCTATTCGAGCTGAAACATGGGTGCTCCCGCCAGCCGGTATTGATATTTTTGGTCAAATACGAACTACTCAGGCAAGCCGTGAAGAAACATTGCTGGATATCGCCCGTCAATATGATATCGGCCAGATTGAGATTCTGTTGGCTAATCCCAATGTTGACCGATGGTTGCCTGAGGATGGCGCAAAAGTTATCCTGCCGAGCCGCTACATTATCCCTCATGCGGATCGCAAGGGCTTGGTACTTAATCTGCCGGAAATGAGAATTTACTATTTCCCTGAGCCTAACAAGGGAGAAAAACCCATGATTACGACACACCCGGTAGGAATCGGCAGAATGGACTGGATAACTCCATTGGGAGTGTCCAGAATAGTTGAAAAAAAGAAAGATCCCACCTGGACACCCCCGAAATCGCTTCAGATGGATAGAATTGCTAATGGTGAAACACCCTATCCCAGTGTAGTACCACCAGGCCCCACCAATCCTCTAGGCCGTCATGCCATGCGTTTAAGTATTAGTGGAGGCAGTTACCTGATTCATGGCACTATCAAGCCATTCGGTGTTGGAATGCGCGTTTCAGCCGGGTGTGTTCGAATGTATCCTGAAGATATTGAAGCGTTATTTGATAAAATTCCGATTGGAACACAAGTACAGATAGTCAATCAGCCCATTAAACTCGGCTGGTTACTTGAGTCACTGTTCATTGAGTTACATCCGCCGCTGGAAGAAGATGAAGAGAAATATGCTAACTATAAACAAATGGCGATCGCCGCCATTAATGACTTCCTTGCGCTAAACAACAGGAGAAATATTCCTGTAGATTTTGAAATAGATCAGGAGGCTCTCAAGCAAGCGATAATGGAGAAGAATGGGATGCCCACTTTAATTTCACGTTCGCGCTCTCAAACTCAACTCCATACACAGAACAACAACTAACTCTTAAATTCCCATAAAAAAAGCCCCTTTTTAAAGGGGCTTTTTAGCCATGAATAACCAGTTTTTCTTAGTTATTATTTATGCATAGCTTTCTTGAACATACGGTCAATTTTTGATTCTGT
>CAKKRO010000128.1:0-8956 GCA_919902625.1 Nitrosomonadaceae bacterium | reverse complement strand
TTAGTTATTATTTATGCATAGCTTTCTTGAACATACGGTCAATTTTTGATTCTGTATCCATTGAACGTCTGTTTGCTTCATCGGCAATACGTACTGCATCATTTGCTTTGGCACTAGCAGCGGCTGCTTCTGCTTTAGCTGCAGCTGCATCAGCTGCAACAGCATTAACCTTGGTTTGTAATTCTTCTAATTGACCTGTGGTTGCACAACCTGTTAATCCAATAAAAGCGCCTGCTATTGCTGCCAGCGTTAACATACGAACTGGTTGCTTGATTTTTTCTTTCATTCCAATCTCCTCAGTGTTTATTCTATTCAATACGCATAAACATCCACCACTTTACTAGCCACTGATACCTAATATATCAGCAACGCATCTGGATCTTATCTGATTTTTTCTGCAAAATAAATGAATTCTGTGACAAATTTACAAAAAACCCAACCATAATACAATAAGATACATTTTAACTGATTGATAAAAATAACGATTTATCCATCAAGAATCAATTCAAGCATTTAACAACAGTTATCAATCGAATTGTCGATCCTAGCGGATATTAACCAAAACGCCGGGCTTGATCCATTTACCGAGTTGATCAATCTGCTCATTTGTCAGTGCAACACAACCATTTGTCCAGTTGTATTGATGATGAACTTCCAGATCACCTCGACCAATTCCATGGATACCGATATGACCTCCTAAAGGTGTATTCTGGGGGGGTATCTTTCCCATGCTTTTTGCTTCCAATATCGATAGCCAGATTTCTTCAGTAATCCTATTTTCATCCAGCGCACGTTTTGCGGTATCAAGATTTGGATAATTCAAACCAAAAAACCGGTAATAACGGCTTTTCTCGTTAATCCATCCAACTCTGAATCTGCCCAGCGGCGTCATATCATCTTTTGTCATTTTAGACCAGGTAGTGCCAAAACGGCCAATGGCCACATTCTTAAATACAGCCTGGACAGTATCTCCCTGCATAACCGATAAAGTATGTTCAGTCGTATCGACATCAATCCATATTCCATTATCTGCCTGTACAGAATTATGCATGATTGACAAACCCAACAATCCGGTCAGTAAAATCATTAAATAATAAATAAAGGAATTTTGTTTGATCACTTTTCAGGCCGCCCATAATTAAGATGGTTAATTATGTCATAATTTCAACACCCGAGAACTCCTATAAAACACCCATGTGCCTTGCTATTCCTGCTTGTGTCGAACAGTTGACGGCCGAAAATCATGCCATAGTAAACCTTGGCGGCATCCGCAAAGAAATTTCACTGGCGTTGGTCGAGGATATTGCTCCCGGAGATTATGTCATCGTGCATGTTGGTTTTGCGCTACAGAAGCTGGATCAGCTTGAAGCAAAACATACACTGGCGATGTTTGCCGAGATGTCTGCCCTTTACAAAGATAACTGATGGATCACACTAATAGCTGGTATGAAATATATTGACGAATTTCGTGATGGCGATCTGGCGCAGAAAATTGCCGCCAATATCGCATCAGAAGCTGATCCTCGGCGCAATTACCATTTAATGGAGTTCTGTGGCGGGCATACGCATGCCATTTCACGTTATGGCATTGTTGATCTGCTTCCTGACAATGTACATATGATCCATGGTCCCGGCTGTCCGGTATGCGTTTTGCCGGTCGGACGTGTGGAAAATGCGATTCAACTGGCGCGAATACCGGGGCTGATACTGTGCAGTTACGGCGACATGTTACGTATCCCCACCGCAAACGGTATGAGTTTGTTGAAAGCAAAAGCACAAGGTGCGGATGTGCGTATGGTGTATTCCAGCGCCGATGCGGTAAAAATCGCACAGGAAAACCCGCAACATCAAGTGGTATTTTTTGCCATCGGCTTCGAAACCACCACACCACCCACTGCTGTTGCAATCAAACAAGCACAGGCACTGGGTTTAAACAATTTCACTGTATTCTGCAATCATGTATTAACACCTTCAGCCATTTCCCATATCTTGCAATCTCCTGAGGTTCGCCAGCTTGGCTTGGTCCCGCTGGACGGCTTCATTGGTCCGGCGCATGTTTCAACCGTAATTGGCAGCCAACCTTATGAATATTTCGCTGAAGAATTCCAGAAACCTGTGGTAATCGCAGGTTTCGAGCCGCTGGATGTGATGCAGGCTATATTGATGCTGATACGCCAAATCAATGAAGGCCGTGCCGAAGTAGAAAATGAATTTACGCGTGCGGTATTACCTACCGGCAATATCAAGGCGCAGTTGCTGGTGGCCGAAGTCTTTGAATTGCGCCGCACATTTGAATGGCGCGGCCTGGGACTGGTGCCCTACAGTGCGCTGAAAATCAAATCAGACTATGCCGATTTTGATGCTGAACAACGCTTTCAAATTCCGGTCGTATCGATTGCGGATAACAAGGCCTGCGAATGCGGCGCCATTTTACGCGGTGTTAAACAGCCACAGGATTGCAAGATTTTTGGCACGGCCTGCACACCCGAGAATCCCATTGGTTCTTGCATGGTGTCATCGGAAGGCGCCTGTGCCGCTTATTACAGCTACGGCCGTTTCCGGGAAAAGCCCCATGCCACAATGAAGGAGAATTAATGTCCAGCGCAGGTAAAATCAGACCGGGCTACACCCGTTCTCTTGACCTGAAAAATGGTTGTGTTGAAATGGCGCATGGCAGTGGCGGGCGTGCGATGGCGCAATTGATTGATCAATTATTTCTGGCCGCATTTGATAATGAATTTTTGCGAAAAATGAATGATCAGGCTTGCTTCCAGAGCTTTAATGGACGCATGGCGATGTCTACCGACAGCCATGTCGTTACACCCTTATTTTTCCCCGGCGGGAATATTGGCAGTTTGTCGGTTCATGGCACCATTAATGACATCGCCATGTCCGGCGCCAAACCATGTTATCTGGCAGCCAGCTTCATTCTGGAAGAAGGCTTCCCATTAGCTGATCTGAAGCGCATCGTGGATTCCATGGCACAAGCAGCGCAAGCGGCTCAGGTGCCGATTGTGACCGGTGATACCAAAGTGGTGGAAAAAGGCAGCGGCGATGGCGTATTCATTACCACTACCGGAATTGGCACGGTGCCCGACGGAATCAACATTTCCGGCGAGAATGCACGGCCCGGAGACAAGATATTGGTATCCGGCACATTGGGGGATCACGGCATTGCCATCCTGTCATTGCGTGAGAACCTGTCTTTTCATACCAGTATTCAATCCGACACCGCTGCACTGCATGATCTGGTGGCCTGTATGATTGCCGTGGCTCCAAACATCCATGTGCTGCGCGACCCCACACGCGGCGGCATCGCCACTACACTCAACGAAATCGCTCTGCAATCATCCGTTGGAATGATGCTGTATGAAAACAAGCTACCCATTCGTGAACCCGTGAGCGCAGCCTGTGAATTCCTAGGCCTGGATCCCTTGTATATCGCCAATGAAGGCAAACTCGTCGCGATCTGTGCACCGGCTGATGCCGGTAAATTGCTCCGTGCAATGCAAGTGCACCCTTTGGGCGAGAATGCGGCCCTCATCGGTGAAGTCATCGAAGACACGCATTGTTTTGTCCAGATGCAAACCCGCTTCGGTGGCAAACGAGTCGTCGATTGGCTCAGTGGCGAACAACTTCCGCGTATCTGTTAAATCTATTGAAGATTCTGTTTCTGACGCACAGTTTCAACAGTCTGACGCAACGCCTGTTTGTCGAACTGGCCCGGTGCGGGCATGAGCTGTCCATCGAATTGGATATCAACGATGCCGTAACCCAGCAAGCTGCCGAACTGTTCCAGCCCGATCTGATTATCGCCCCATTTCTGAAACGCGCCATTCCGGAAACGATCTGGCGCAGCCATGTCTGTTTGATCGTTCACCCTGGGATTACCGGTGATCGCGGCCCCTCCGCGCTGGATTGGGCCATCATGCATGATTGTCACGAATGGGGAGTGACTGTGCTACAAGCCAATGCAGAAATGGATGGCGGCGATATCTGGGCATCTGAAGTCTTCCCGATGCGCTTTGCCCGGAAAAGCAGTTTATACCGCCATGAAGTCGTTGAGGCAGCAACCCATGCCGTTCTGACGGCTGTGATGCGCTTCCAGTCCGGCACCTTCAAACCGGTTCCGCTGGATTATTCTCGCCCCGATGTGCAGGGCCGGTTACACGCCCCCATCCGGCAAATCGACCGCAGCATTGATTGGCAGCAGGACAGCACACTCACTGTTTTAAGAAAAATTCATGCGGCGGATGGATTTCCGGGTGTGCTGGATACGCTGTTTGATGAACCTTATTATCTGTTTGACGCTTGCATGGAAGAGCATTTAACCGGCAAACCGGGAACAATTATAGCAAAGCGCAACAACGCCATTTGCCGCGCCACAACGGATGGCGCAGTCTGGATGGGCCATCTGAAGCATAGAAGCCCGGCCGGACTGACTTTTAAGTTGGCTTCCACACTGGCGTTGAAAGATCACCTTATCAAGGTGCCGGAAATACCATCCGATCCTTTCTCCACAGAATCCGGCAACACTTATCGTGACATCTGGTTTGAACGGAAAAACGATGTGGGTTATCTGCATTTCGCCTTTTATAACGGCGCGATGGATACCGCGCAATGTGAGCGTTTACGGGAAGCCTATTTGCAAGCCACCCGCAGCGATATTCGAGTCATCGTGCTGATAGGCGGGCCCGATTTCTGGTGCAACGGCATTCACCTCAACCACATCGAACATGCCGCCAGTCCCGCCGATGAATCCTGGCGTAATATTAACGCCATGAATGACCTGGCGCATGCCATCATCACAACGGACCGGCAACTGACGATTGCCGCCCTGCAAGGCAATGCCGGCGCCGGCGGCGTGTTCTTGTCGCTGGCTGCCGACTATATTTTCGCCCGTGCATCTGTCATTCTGAATCCGCATTACAAAAGCATGGGGAATTTGTACGGCTCGGAGTATTGGACCTACCTGCTACCCCGGCGGGCCAGTGCATCGCATGTCACTTCATTGACGCGCAACCGGCTGCCCATCGGTGCCCAGGAAGCACGCAATATCGGATTGATTGATGATTATTTTGCTCTGAACCCGGCAGACTTCAGGAGAAAGATAGCACTGATCGCTGAAACCATCGCAATCAACCCAGATTTCCCCGCACTGCTGCAGAAAAAAGCACAGCAACGCCGATCAGACGAACAGCAAAAACCCCTGCAAAGCTATCGCGACGAAGAACTCCGCCACATGCAACTGAATTTCTATGGCTTCGACCCCAGTTACCACGTCGCACGCTACCATTTCGTGCACAAAATCCCGCACGGCTGGACACCCCGCTATCTTGCCCGTCACCATAGCCGCTAAGCCCATTATTTTTCTGGCCGAATCTGTGACTAATCCCACAGACACCAGTTCAAACAACTGCAATACTGGCCACAAACTTGAGCATCTATTTTGAATAATGTTTATGGTTGTGCGCCATGAGTGAACAAAACAAATCCGATGAAAAATCATCCCAGACGACCTCCGGGATTGCGATTATTGCCATTCTGTTAAGCCTTTTCGCCGTTCAGGATACCATTTTCAAACCGACCCGGCCTGCCGCGACCAATACAGAGGGAGCATTCAGCGAAGATGCCCGTTCGCGGTTATGGCAGGACCCGTTTCAGGTTGTGGAAGAGCATCGTAAGCGACATCATACTCAAAAAACCCCGGCAAATTCGATCGTAGCCGTGGAAATATCTCATAAAAATGAGATCGCTCATAAGGTTAAAATTATTGAAGTCCGTAAAAATAAAGAAAATGTATTGATTAAAATTCCTTCCTCTGATGATAACAATAACCAAAGTTATGAGCACGACGGCCACGAACCTGTCGACGTTTGCAAATCTATTGACAGAACAAAACCATATCCTGATTCTGAAGCAATAAAACATTCAATTGAAGAATTGAACTGCGAAATCAAAAAGAAAACAAAAAAATTTGACTCATCATTACATGCACTGGCAATTATGTTGCCGGGCAGCCCTTACGCTGAAGACAAGGAGCGGCGACTGCGAACCCGCTATGCCGTAGTATCTGCATTGGCAGAAAATAATTATGTTCCCAACGACCCGGAACATATCGACTTTGTTGACTTTGATAAAACTTGCAAAGCAGCGCTTAGAGAATTACGCGCCGATAAATTAGCTGAGACAGAAAAAAACCTATTTGCTGACAAAATAAAAATTATTGAGGAGAAAACCCGTTTCTGCCATATGGGTGCTTTTATGCCCTACGAGTGGTTTAAGCACCAGGATAATGACAATAAAACTATTTTAATACTCTGGTTGAATAACAGCGGATTTTCAAGTTCAAGTGCCCAGACTCCCCTCAATATGCTAGGTTTTTTAAAGCAAAAGCTTGACATCAAAAACCCCGAGAACCATTTTAGTATAATTGGGCCACCTCAATCCGGCACATTAAACGACATGTATCGTGAGATAACTGACATCAATCGTCCCTATGGTTTTAATACATTCATCATCGATTCGAAAGAATACATCAAATGCACCAGCAATAGTAATTGCTTCTACAATGAGCTTAAAGACATCTCCATCTATACGGCCACAGCCACGGCCACAATAAAATATGAGGATTTGAATAAAGAAATCCAAAACGACACTGCTAGTCGGGAAAATGCAAAGTGGCTGGAAAGTAAAATTGTCAGAACAATCAGCACCCAAGATAAGTTAGTCGATACATTACTCTGTGAACTGGCATTACGAGGTGTGACTCCTTCTCTTCGCTCTGAATCCGACAGACACTGCAAGGGAGATTTGTCAGAAGAATTTGTGCCACAAAAACCTAATCACCCACATCACATTGTATTAATTGGTGAGATAGACTCTTTCTATTCCCAAAGATTGACTGATACTTTCCGGGACAAAATAAATCATCCGCAGATACATATCTTTAATTATCTGCGCGGCTTGGATGGCATAGTTCCTGAGCATGCCTCTTCCGCTCAGAAAGAAAATGAAAACAGGAATAAAGAATCTCAAGCAAATAAACCAACCAGTAAGGAAATAAAAGAACTTCGCGAACGCCCGGTTGGTCACAGTCAACTGGACTATTTACTCAACCTTGCCGAGCGAATGGAACAACTGCGCAAGCGACTTGCCAGTGAAGGCGGCATCGGGGCGATTGGCATCACAGGCAGCGATACTTACGATAAATTATTGATCTTACAGGCGTTACGCAAGAAATTTCCAGGAGTTCCATTTTTTACCACCGATCTGGATGCACGGCTGTTCCACCCCACAGAAATAAAATGGACGCGCAATTTACTGGTTGCATCACCATTCGGTCTGCAATTAAACGAGAGCATACAGAAACATACTCCGCCATTCAGAGACAGTTACCAAACATCAATATTCCTGACGACTCAATTTGTATTATGTAAATATGGCAATACACAATCTTCTCATTGCACAGATCTTAACGAAGGCACACGAAAATCCTGGATCGATGCACCCCGGTTATTTGAAATCGGCAATTACGGCGCTGTTGATCTGAGTCATGAAAATAATGTCATTATGACTCCTAGACTTATGGATATAAAATATCATAAGTCAATTCCTCCAATTTCGCGCATTATCTATATATTATTTAACACTTTTCTAGCCGCCGCTATTATTCTGATTTTAACTTTTATCTTCGAATCCTTTGCGCCCAAAGACCTGCATATCAAATTGACTGCAATCGCTTCAACTTCTATTCTTTTTATTCTTTGTTACTTATGGATCGACACCTCCAGTAACCCTGGAGGAGAACCCATATCATTCACGAATGGCATCAGCTCATGGCCGGCCGATGGGGTAAGAATTATAGCTTCTCTATTTATATGCTATTTCTTCTTGCGTATACATAATCAACTGAAAGATAACGAAAGGAAAATTGTGGAAAGCTTCTCTCTACTCAAAAAAAGAGAAGAAGTAGAGAACAAAACACCCATAGATAAATTCATGAATATTGATCACTGGAAAATACAATCTCTCTATGTTAAAGAAACCTGGCTTCAGTACCTGGAATTAAAAAAACCAGTCTATTCTTTTGCCAGAGTAATACTCCCATTTTTACTTTCTTTTATCATCATTGTTTGCGTATTCTTACCAATTGCTATAGAGGCAAACTTAATTCCGCTAGCTCCATTCCGGGGTAAAACTAATCATGACTGGGGTTTTGCAATTCTTATTCTTACAGTTTCATTATATTTAGCATTAATTCTTTACATTGCCGACACCGTACACTTAAGCGGTCATTTCATAAAACTACTGGCAGATCATAATCTTATTTGGCCGGAGAATTTAGTAAAAACCTACAAAAACAAATATGACCTACCAGAAGTCGCAATTAAAAATAAAATCTTGCTGGATTTCATTAACCAACATACCGATGCTCCTAATAAATTCATTTACTATCCGTTCGTTCCCCTGTTTTTGATCATCATATCGCGCAACCATTATTTTGATAACTGGTCAACAACGCCTCTCATACTATTTATTTATGGCATTTTTGCATCCGTTACATTGATCAGCGCAATCAGACTAAGAGCGGCAGCGCTACATGCAAAAGATCAGATTCTCAAAAATTTGAATAATACTCTTCCGGGTGCTCCGGTCAACACGGTATGGCATAGAGAAAGTAACAATTCTACCAAGCTAAAATCATTCATCAATGAAATCAAAGAATTCAAAGAATTCAAAGAAGGGATATACAGGCCACTGGCGCATCATCCGATGATACTCAATCTGCTCGTGCCTTTTAGTAGTATTGGTGGAATTTATCTGATTGAGTATTTGACATAATCCCGTATTTAAAACACGTCAATATTGTGAACTAAACTGGTCATCAGTTATAAAAATAGCTTCAGATATCAGATCCCGCCGCACAGAAATTTATATTTCCCAACCAAGCGCC
>CAKKRO010000127.1 GCA_919902625.1 Nitrosomonadaceae bacterium | reverse complement strand
TTGCTCTATCCACTGAGCTACCAGGGCAAGCTTGGCATTTTACGCTAATATCACAATGAATAAACCTGATCAGCCAAATCCTGCTCCTTCCATCGTTTCAAGAAAATTGCCCCGGGCTGTGGTTTTTCTCGGATTAGTCAGTTTTTTCAATGATTTTGCTTCCGATATTGTGATACCGCTGATCCCGATATTGTTAGCGACCGTACTGGCTGCGGGACCCATTGCGCTGGGATTGATTGAAGGAGTGGCTGATGCGCTGGCCTGTTTTCTTAAATTATGGGCGGGACGGCATTCTGATGTGATGAGCGGGCGGCGCAAAGGCCTGGCGCTGACGGGTTATACGCTTTCTAATCTTGCCCGCCCCCTTTTGGGGTTGGCGAGTTCTTGGGTCACTGTGCTGCTGTTGCGCAGTGTTGATCGTATCGGCAAGGGTTTGCGCAGTGCGCCGCGTGACGCGATGGTGGCCGATGCAACGCCGCCTCATATACGCGGCTATGCTTTTGGCTTCCATCGGGCGCTGGATAATGCAGGGGCTGTCGCAGGCGGATTGACAGCTGCGGCTATATTGGCGTGGTCTGACCTGAGTCTCAGCGAAGTGATCTTGTGGTCAGCAGTGCCTGGTTTTGTTGCAGTAGCACTCCTGAGTGCGGGCGTAAAAGAAGAGAAAGCCAGCACGGTTTCACCATCAGAATCACAGCGGCGGGTGCTTCCACCACTTCGTTGGTCTGCGCTATCCTTACCGATGCAGCATTATCTATGGGTATTAATGTTGTTTACGTTTGCGCGCGCTTCTGAAACTTTTATTCTATTACTGGGTCATGAGTTAGGGATTGGTGTCGTTGAGTTGCTCTTGTTATGGTCGGCACTGAATCTCGCCAAAGCCATCACATCCACTCAAGGGGGGCAATTGGCGGATCATTTTGGGCGTGGCGCTTTGATTCTGATTGGCTGGTCAGCGCTTGCATTATCGTTCCTGGCATTAAGCCAGGTAACAACAGATACGGGATTGTGGATAGTGACCATTTTCTACGGTTTGTTCATGGGAATGAGCGAGGGGGCCGAGCGTGCATTGATCAGTGATTATGCATTACCTGATGAAGGCGGCACCGCTTTTGGGTGGTATCATTTAGTCAGTGGTATTGCAGCCATTCCGGCGGGATTGTTGTTTGGAACGATTTGGTATTTGTTTGGCGCGGCGGCCGCATTTTTGTTTGCTGGCCTATTAGCGCTATCTGCCACAGTATTATTACGCGCATGGGCTTGGCCTGTAAGGCAAAAATATGACCAATAAAGACGGAGAAGTATCATGGAATGGTTAATATTCATTCTAGCAGCCACTATAATAAGCTCATTCTTCTGGTTGATGGCCGGGCAAAAAAAATCACTTAAGCTGGGCCAGCCTGCGCCGGATTTTAAATTGGTTGATCAGCATGGAAAGGTACATACTCTGGCAGATTCTCAGGGTAAATGGCTGGCTCTGTATTTTTATCCGAAAGACGATACGCCCGGCTGCACAAAGCAAGCCTGCACGTTTCGCGATGATCTTCATAAGCTGGCAAGTTTGGGTGCGGAGGTGATTGGTGTGAGTGTGGATAATACGGGCAGTCACGCTGACTTTGCTGAAAAATATCATCTGCAATTCCCGCTTCTGGCGGATAGCAATGCAGAGATAGCGGCGCGTTATCATTCCCTTATTAACCTGGGCATTATTAAATTTGCCAGGCGCAATACCTTTCTGATTGATCCCCATGGAAAAATTGCCAAAATATACCTGTCTGCAAATGCAGCGCGTAATTGCCATGAGGTGATTGAAGATTTAAAACACTTGCAAGCCATTTAACCAATAACAGGATTTCAACTGGCTTATACTCTTTTGATATCCATCAAAGATAAAACATGACTTCTCTTACAAAATGATAGGCATATCACTACATAAAGGTGCGGGATGGCAAATTTTACTGAAAATCAATTAATTCAACTTAGAGCGGCATTACAAAGACGTTATCTGGAATTACAGGATGAGATCCGTAGCGAGTTGGGGCATGCTAACGATAGGGGTAATATTGACCTGACCGAGTATTTGAATACCATACCGGATGACATTGACACAGCACTTGTTGACCGGCAGATTAATGAAATGCGCGAACTGGAAATATCTCTAAAGTATTTAAGCGAACTGGAATTCGGTGATTGCATTGATTGTGGCAATGAGATCGGGTTTGACCGATTGATTGCGTATCCTTCCGCGCAACGTTGCATTCAGTGCCAGAACCAGTATGAAAAATCTTTCCCTCAGGAATCCAATCCTTCGCTATAAAAACAGATTTTTTTCAGGTTTATGCGCTGGCTTTGAGTAAAATCAGAAGTGCACCGCCGCCGCCATCTTCTGGCCTGGTCTGGCAAAAAGCCAACACCTCATTACGCTGCATCAACCAATTCCCGATCCGTGTTTTCAGAACCGGCTCACGATTTTTCGAACTCAATCCTTTGCCGTGAATAACCCGGATGCAACGATATTTTTTTTGAGCGCAGATATCCAGGAAAGCAACCAACTCCTGCCTTGCTTCGTCGCGAGTCAATCCATGCAGGTCGAGATCTTCCTGGATTCCCCAATAACCGCGCCGCAAACGCCGTAACGTCTGGCGCGGCACACCCGATCGCACATAAGACCATTCGTCACCTGCTTCGATTTCCAGTGAAATATGATCCGACAGAGAATCTTCCGTCGCAGTCTGTTCTTGATAATTCTTTTTCCGGGGAATGGCGGGGGCTGGTGAAGCTCTGTGGATTACTTTATCTGGAGCGGGCAACGGCGCTACATCACGCATCGCAGCATGAAACACCGCCATTTCATCTTCATCCTGGGCAGAGTCTTTCTGGGCCATCCAATGACATCTTCGATGCGTTAATTTATTTAAGATTATCCAGATATTTCTCAGCATCCAGTGCTGCCATACAGCCGCTGGCAGCACTGGTTACAGCCTGGCGATAGATATGATCCTGTACATCACCCGCCGCAAATACACCTGGAATACTGGTGGCCGTAGCATTACCCTGATTGCCGCCTTGGGTAACAATATAGCCATTCTCCAATTGCAACTGCGCGGTAAAAATATCGGTATTGGGTTTATGGCCAATGGCGATGAAAACACCTTGTAATGCTATTGTTTGGACAGAATGATCCTGAGTGCTTCTGATACGCATGCCGGTCACTCCCGATTGATCACCCAGCACTTCATCCAAGACGTGATTCAGCGCCAATTTGATATTGCCGTTGCGGGTTTTTTCCATCAATTTATCAATCAGAATTTTTTCTGAACGGAATTGGTCGCGCCGATGAACAATCGTCACACTGCGTGCAATGTTGGCAAGATAAAGCGCTTCCTCAACGGCTGTATTGCCGCCGCCGATCACAGCGACATCCTGCCCTTTGTAGAAGAAACCGTCACAAGTTGCACAACCGGATACTCCCCGCCCCATAAAGGCTTCTTCCGAAGGCAGGCCCAGATACTGTGCCGAAGCGCCTGTTGCAATAATCAATGCATCGCAGGTATAGCTTCCCTGATCGCCGATTAGTGTAATCGGTTTTTCAGTCAGTTTTGCGGTGTGGATATGATCAAAAATGATTTCAGTATTAAAACGCTCCGCATGTTTCTGAAACCTTTCCATCAATTCCGGGCCTTGCACGCCCATCGCATCGGCAGGCCAATTATCCACATCCGTTGTCGTCATCAATTGCCCGCCTTGAGCCAATCCGGTGATCACGACCGGATTCAGGTTAGCGCGTGCCGCATAGACCGCAGCGGTATAGCCAGCCGGGCCGGAGCCCAGAATAAGTAATGAACTATGTTTGGTTGTCATCATTTATTGTCGAAGTCGATCAAGAACGATATTGTACTCGCAAATGATCAAATTTCCTTGCTGGCCCCTATTTTTAGCAAGCTCTACAACCCAACCTTATGGTTCAACAATAAATCTGTTGTACTGACTCTGAGCGATACCGGATGCCCATCTATTCGGGCTAAATTTGATAATACTTCTGAAAATTTTTTTATACTGTTGTGGCGCGACTAATTCATAGATGTTAGGTGCTTAGTAAAATATGATCTCCCCATAGGGAAAACCATAAAAACAAATCCTATTGACATCCTGCTTATACTGCGTACATTGAATGTATAAGATATTGTTATACGAATAAATAAAAATCACCTGAATAAAAAACTTTTGTAATAATCCTGTGTTTTAATAAAAATACAGTGCAGCTTGTGAATTAATTTGGCAGAATTAGGTTATTCATGAATAACCTTTCTTTTACCGGGGAAATTAAAATGAAATATCAGAGTCTTCAGGAGTTCAGTACGTATGTGGCTGAGCGTAATCCTGGTCAACCAGAATACATGCAGGCAGTTACTGAAGTCATGGAGAGCTTGTGGCCTTTTATTATGGAACATCCTCGTTATTCTGAACACGGTCTGCTGGATCGATTGGTCGAGCCGGAACGGGTGATTATATTTCGTGTCTCCTGGGTCGATGATCATGGTGAGGTCAAGGTCAATCGGGGTTACCGGATACAGCACAGTTCATCCATCGGCCCGTATAAAGGCGGCATCCGGTTTCATCCTTCGGTTAATCTGTCCATCCTTAAATTCCTGGCTTTTGAGCAGACATTCAAGAATGCATTGACAACCCTGCCTATGGGCGGTGGCAAAGGTGGATCTGATTTTGATCCAAAAGGAAAAAGTCCCGGCGAAATCATGCGCTTCTGTCAGGCTTTTATCAGCGAATTATTCCGTCATATCGGTTCTGATACCGATGTTCCAGCCGGCGACATCGGCGTGGGTGGCCGTGAAGTCGGATTCATGGCAGGTATGATGAAAAAATTATCCAACCGCGCTGATTGCGTGTTTACCGGCAAAGGATTGAGTTTTGGCGGATCACTCATCCGCCCGGAAGCAACCGGTTATGGTACGGTATATTTCGCTCAGGAAGTATTGAGACACGCAGGCCGCTCTCTGGATGGCATGCGCGTCTCAGTATCAGGCTCTGGCAATGTGGCGCAATTTGCTGTGGAAAAGGCGATGTCGCAAGGCGCCAAGGTAGTGACTGTTTCAGATTCCAGCGGCACGATTGTGGATGAAAATGGCTTTACCGCCGAGAAGCTGGCTGTTTTGGCCGAAGTAAAAAATCATTTGTACGCTCGTTTGGATGAATACGCCAGGCGCGTCAATGTCACCTTTCTTCCGGGTGCGAAACCCTGGCATGTGCCGGTGCAGGTTGCCTTGCCTTGCGCGACGCAAAATGAAATTACCGGAGCAGATGCGCAAACTTTGGTTAACAATGGCGTCATTTGCGTTGCCGAAGGTGCAAACATGCCATCCACCGCTGAAGCTGTCGAATGTTTTCTGCATAATAAAGTCCTCTATGCGCCGGGCAAAGCAAGTAACGCGGGAGGGGTTGCCACATCAGGTCTGGAAATGAGCCAGAATGCCATGCGCCTGTCCTGGACACATGAAGAAGTCGATTCACGACTGAAAGAAATTATGCAGGCTATTCATAGATCCTGCCTGAAATACGGCACCCGGACAGACGGGAGCGTTAACTATGTCAATGGCGCCAATATTGCTGGTTTTGTTAAAGTAGCCGATGCCATGCTGGGACAAGGCGTCATCTGATCGTACTGGTTGTTGCATAAGACGCCTGAACTATCGTAGTAGTGCTACTACGATAGTTCAGATAACACGCAAAAAACCCCGCCTCTATTTTTTTAGAGTACCCCCTTTTCAATTTGTATCTTTAATGGCTATCAGAAAACACCTTATCGGATTAATCCTTTTAGCTTACGCTGTCACGCTGCCGGCAAGTCAGGATAGTGATTTTATTGGCGCCCGGAAAGCATTCCAGGACGGAAACGGCAAGCTCCTGGATGACTATGCCAGACGGCTGCAACACCATGCACTTTGGCCCTATGTCGAGTATTTTCAATTACGCATGGTGCTGAGAACGACTGACATAGCAGCTATCAGAAATTTTCTTTCACGCCATGAAGGCAATTTGGTTGCAGACCGATTACGGGGTGATTGGCTCAGGATTCTGGGCAAAAATCAGCAATGGATGCTTTTTGAAGCCGAGTATCCTTTTCTGGTTAATCGAGACAATGAGCTCACTTGTTATTCCTATCAACAACGTCTTAGTGCAAAAGATAAAGAGGTGCTGACAGAAGCTCGCTCATTGTGGTTTACCCCGAACAGTATGCCCGACAGTTGCACCCCGGTTTTTATCGCATTAATCTCCGGTGGAAAGATTTCACGGGAAGACATCTGGACACGCATCCGGTTGGCGCTGGAAGAAGGGCAAACGGGTGTAGCCACCCATATCAATCGACATATCCCCAGTCATGAGGCGCTAAATAGCACTGATCTGAACAATGCGGCCAAGAATCCGCTGCGGTTTCTGGATACGCACAAAATCAAAACGCGAAGCGATCGTGAGATTGCCTTGTTCGCATTATTGCGTCTGCTGCGCAATGATACTGATCAGGCTTATGCCCAATGGTCTAAAATTAAAGGTCAATTGACCGCATCTGACCGCTCCTATTTCCTGGCAAGACTGGGACACCGGGCGGCCATGCGGCACGACCCGCGCGCACCGGGCTGGTTCAGGGAAGCGCAAAACACTGACAAACCATACCCGCCTTCAGATACCGTGCTTGCCTGGCAAGTGCGGGCAGCATTGCGTATTGCCGACTGGGATATGATTCTGAAAACCATCGACAGGATGTCAGCAACTGAACAACAGATTGATACCTGGCGCTACTGGAAGGCGCGCGCATTAAAAGTAAAGGGAAATATTCCGGGTGCCAACGGCATTTTTATTCCCCTCAGTGATGAGCATAGCTTTTATGGTCAATTGGCCAAAGAAGAACTGGGATCGATACTCAGTATTGCCGATAAAACGTATCGAGTAAGTCACAACGAAGTGTCTGCCATGGAACGAAGACCGGGCGTGCAGCGCGCGCTGGCTTTTTCCCGCATGAATTTACGCACCGAAGCTTATCGCGAATGGATTTGGACCATTCGTGATTTTAGTGATGCAGAGCTACTGGCTGCGGCTGAGGTAGCCCGCCGGCACGGAATGTATGACCGTGCGATTAACACTGCGAACAGGACAGTCTCTCAGCATGATTTTAATCTGCGCTTCTTATCGCCCCATCGCGAAGCACTGCAAAAAATTTTGCGCCAGCATCAACTGGATGAAGCTTGGGTTTATGGCCTGATCCGGCAGGAAAGCCGTTTCATTGCGGATATCAAATCACATGCAGGCGCAGCGGGTTTGATGCAATTAATGCCTGCCACCGCGGAATGGGTCGCCAAACAATTGGGCATACAGAATTTTCGCCAGAATATCGTGGTTGATGTGAATACGAATCTGAGGCTGGGCACTTATTATCTCAAACATGTGCTCGGCACGCTGGATAACCAGCCTCTATTGGCTTCAGCCGCCTATAATGCCGGACCAGGGCGGGCCAAGCGCTGGCGTGACAATACCAGGCCACTGGAGGGCGCCATCTACGCTGAAACCATTCCTTTTAATGAAACCCGGGACTATGTTAAAAAGGTACTGAAGAACTCAATGTATTACGCCAGAGTTCTGGATCATGGGCATGATTCTCCAACGCTCAAAGAGCGTCTGGGTGTGGTAGCAGCAAAATAAGAACCGATTAAACTTTCTTACTTAATAACTCAGCTTTCAGAGTGATGCATTGAAAACTTATCTGGTGGGCGGCTCGGTTCGTGATGAGCTGCTGGGATTACCCGTAAAAGATCATGACTATGTGGTTGTGGGCGCCTCACCCGAGGAAATGGCACGGTTAGGTTATCGCCCGGTCGGCAAGGATTTCCCGGTTTTCTTGCATCCGCAAACGCATGAACAGTATGCATTGGCCCGCACTGAACGAAAAGTTTCACGCGGGTATAAAGGATTTGAAGTGTTTGCAACACCTCAAGTCACTCTGCAGGAAGATTTGGCGCGGCGTGACTTGACCATCAATTCGATTGCCAAGGATGAAGCAGGCAATATCATCGACCCGTTTAATGGCGTTGCGGATCTGGAAGCCGGCATACTGCGCCATGTCAGTCCTGCATTCTCCGAAGATCCTGTACGTATCCTGCGCGCAGCACGTTTTGCGGCACGTTTCAGCTTTCGTATTGCACCGGAAACACTGACGCTGATGAGCGAAATGGTGCATAACGGCGAGGTGGATGCGCTGGTGCCGGAGCGTGTCTGGCAGGAACTCGCGCGCGGATTGATGGAGAACAATCCTTCACGAATGTTTTATATCCTGCGTGAATGTGGCGCTCTGGCTCGCATCATGCCGGAAGTGGATGTGTTGTTTGGCGTCCCGCAACCGGCACATGCCCATCCTGAAATCGATACCGGAGTGCATATCATGCTGGCGATTGATTATGCTGCCACCAAAAATTATTCCCTGCCGGTACGCTTTGCCACGCTGACGCATGATTTAGGTAAGGGCACGACACCCCCGGAAGAATGGCCGCGCCATATCGGTCATGAAGCGCGCAGTATTGATCTGACGCAGGATTTATGCGAACGCATCAGGGTTCCCAAGGATTCCCGTGATCTTGCCTTGCTGGTCGCCCGCTATCACGGCAATGTGCATCGGGCTGAAGAACTTAAACCATCCACCCTTGCGGATATGTTACAAGCGGTGGATGCCTATCGTAAACCTGGAAGATTCGAGGAATTCTTACAAGCCTGCGCCTGTGATTTTCACGGACGCCCCGGATATGCGGCAAAACCTTATGCGCAAGCCGAACGATTTCAGAAAGCATATTTCGCAGCAAAAAGTGTCGACGCGGGTGCAATTGCAGCCGAATTAAGCCGGAAGCTCTCAGATTCCACACAGTTACCCGCCGCAATCCATTCTAAAGTGCGTGAAGCGCGTATCGCCCAAATAAAAACCGGATTGGCCTGAAAAACACCTGCGTTAGCACTGCTACGCTGCCTCAATCGTGCATCTATCTGTTGGATCGATATCGACACAAGCGCTGCACGCCTTATACTTTATCCTGCTTAACAAATATTCAGCGTTTCCCCGGCTCGGGTAATTTACCTGATCAGCACAAAATAAACGCTATAAAACAATCTTTATAACCTAATAATATAATTATCTAACCAAATATTATTTTTGTTTATATAGAAAGACTGCTATCTTTCGCTTCCGTTGATATTCTTACCCATCAGGTGATGTGAATGGATGCTGATTTAAAAGCGAAGCTTGTTGCAGAAAGCGCCGTTAAACGGCTACCTGCAGACATCGCTCAGGAAATTCTGCGCGCTGTGGCCAGCATCGAATATGGATCCATTGAAGTCGTCATACATGAAGGCAAAGTCGTGCAGATAGAGTGTCGGGAAAAAATTCGCGTGAGCCAAAGCGGGACTGGGCGTAAAGCTTTGAAGTCATAAATTAATAAGTTTTAAGTCTGATTGATCAGGATCAAACTGGTTTCACCCATAACAAAATAACACCGACCCATCAAACAGGAGGTGAAAGAGCAAAACGATACAGTGACTCAACCGGATTGCCGGAGGGTTCACTTAGGAGAATACAGTGAAGTTTCTTTGGTTTTTTTTACACATTGTGGCTTTGAGCACACTGATTGCCAGCCCTATTCAGGCATCTTCAGACAATAAATCATCGATAGATTTTCAAGCAATGCAGCGGAATATCGTCCAGATAGCACAACAAGTTGCTGTTGATATGGGCAAGCCGTTATTAAATAAGCCATCAGACCAGGTTAAACCACCCGAACAGGAAAAATCTTTGCCTGCCATTGTGCCGCAAGCAAACAATCAGTCGACCAGTTATCACCAGCGTTCCAATAGTTATGCCACCAATCCCGATTCTGATCCGCCACGGTATGTGCGCCGGTTAAGCGATATCGGTGTTGAGCGATTTAAAGATATTACCTGGCTGGAAGTCGGCCTTGAACACCGCACGCGTTATGAGTGGCGCAATAATGACATACGGCGTATTGAAGGTGGAGAGGATAATCCCATTTTTTTACGTCATCGCGCCTGGATTGGGATCAAGGAAATATTGGATCCCTTCCGTTTTGCGGTCGAGTTTCAGGATTCAAGAGTGGTTAACAACAAACATTTACCGACTGATCAGGAAAGAGATGTCTACGATCTGCTTAATGCGTATGGTGAGCTCTATTTCAAAAAGGGTCTCGGTGCCGATGACCGGGGTCAGGATCGTCCGATTAGATTTCGCGTGGGCCGGATGGCTTATGAAGCGACGGATCGGCGGTTTATCGCGCGTAACGAGTGGCGCAACACCACGAATGCATTTGAAGGTTTCCGCCTGAACCTGGGGCGCGAAGCCAATGATTGGGAGCTCGATCTATTTGGTTTACAACCAGTTATGCGTCTGCAAACTCAATTTGATAAGGCCAATAATCATTTATGGTTTTTTGGCGGGATCGGCACTTGGCGCAAGTGGTCTGACATCGCCACCATCCAAGCGTACTACATGGGTCAGAAGCAAACGGCCGACCCCAATGGTTTTACAGCGACTAACCGGCTGGACCGGCAAATTCATATGCCAGGGTTCCGTGTTTACGGCAAGGCAGGCAATATTGTTGATTTCGATGTCAGCTACAACCACCAGCTAGGGTTTACCGGTCCCAATCGTGTGGATGCAAACGGGTATACCATCGAGGTGGGACGAGGCTTTGACCATGCCTGGAAACCCCGTCTCAGTGCTTTTTACGGGTACGCCAGCGGTGACAAAGATCCTAATGACGGTGTCGACAATCGTTTTGACCGTTTCTTTGGTTTTGCACGCCCTTGGTCAGCGGATCACTATGTGATTTATGAGAATCTGAAAGCTCCTAAAGTCAGGTTTGAATTTAGCCCAACGCAGAAACTGGGATTTGAGCTGGGTTATGGCGCGTATTGGCTGGCCAGCAAGACCGATCGCATGTTCGATATTCTCGACGGCAACATCAGTAATACCATCAAGGATCCTGGATTCAATCGCGACAAAACCGGGCAAAGTGGTGATTTCGGCGGTCATGCATTTGAAGGTCGCATACGCTATCAACCCATACCCCGCATTAATACCATCCTCGGTTATACCCATTTTACAGCCGGAGAATTCGTAAAAAACCGTATCGCAGCGAACTCCTGCGATACTCACCACAAGCATCCTTGCGTCGATCAACGCTCAGGCGATACGGATTTTTTGTACTTTGAAGTATTGATCAGTTTCTTGTAAATTAGGCGGATTCAAATCTGAAGTATCGAATAAATTTACGGAAGAGAATGATTATTCGGTTGTTATTGAATGTTGGATACCTAGCGACAATGGCTCCGCCACGCCATTGGAAAGTATAAAGACACGATCCGCCGCATTAATCACAGCCGGTTGATGCGAAACAGCAATAATCGTCAAGCTCTTTGATAATCTCTGCAGTGTCTCACAGATGGTTTGCTCACTTTCCGGGTCCAATGCGCTGGTGGGTTCATCCAGAATCAAGAACGATGGGTTGTGAGCCAGTGCCCGTGCGATGGCGATACGTTGGCGTTGCCCGCCGGAAAGTAACCCGCCACGCTCACCCACGACAGTCTGCAGTCCCTCCGGTAATGTATTGACAAAATCCCATGCACCCGCCTGACGTAATGCCCGTTCTGCATCGGCAGCGGTCAATGCGGGTTCCCCGACCAGAATATTATTCATCACGGTATCATGTAATAAAATGGTGTCTTGCGAGACATAGCCAATCATGTGGCGCCATTGACGCAGATGGATGTCATGCAGCGATATGCCGTCAATCTGAACTTCACCGGATTGCGGCTCAGTCAATCCACAGAGCAAATCCAGTAAAGTGCTTTTGCCGACGCCCGATGAACCCATTACTGCGGTAAATGAATTGATCGGTATTTCGATGTTCAGATCCCTGAAAATGGTTTTATGGCCATAATTAAATTTAACATGTTGCAAGATAATGCCTTTTTGCAGCGTGGGTTCCAGTATCCCGGTTGTATTCTCAGCCGCAGCGCGCGCATCTTCGGCAGCTTTGCGCAAAGCCCAATAAGCGCTTTCTTGTACCGCAAGCTGCTGGTATCTGCGTTGTGTTTTGTTCAGTAATCCCAGAATTCGCGTGAGTAAAAAAACCATCACCATGACTTCCGGCAAGGACAGTTCCCAAACCACCAGCGCAAGATACAAACCGCTGGCCGTCAGAGCGGCCAGGATGGGTTCCTGGAGCGCGGTTAAAGCAGCCCGGTTCATGACCTCCCGGCGCGTGGCTTTTTCCAGTTGCTGCGTTTGTTCATGCAGAATGGCATCGGCAACGTTATCCCGCGCCATGGCCTTCAGTGATTTCACAGAACTGAGCACATCGGATAAGTAAGTCAGCAGATTGCGCAGCAAGTGGGTTTGTTTGGTGCCTGCACGACGGGTTGCGCTGACCAAACGATGCAATGCAACAAACAGGAATACGCCAATGATCAATGAGGCCAGTGTAGCTTGCCAGGAAATAAATAAAGCGACGATGGCATAGACCAGCACTTGAATGGCCAGAGCCAGCACATTAACGCTGTGCTCAAAACCGTTGGCTGCGCGATACGCTTCCGTTGCAACTGAATTAGCCAGTGATCCGACGGGTTGACGTAAATAATATTGCCAGCGGCTGGCCAGCAAAGCCTCAATAAGATCCAGGCGCAAAGCGGTAGCTACATGGGCAACGGTATAGCCCACTTGGCGATTGGCCACGAGCAGCACCAATCCTTTGAAAAACATGCCGCCCACGATAATGATCAGAATCGTGTCCAGCGTGGGCTCAACGCCAATATTCTGCAGCGCTTTTTCCATGAATTTACCGATACCCGAATCGCCTGACTCACCTACAGCGATTGATAATAAAGGCAGCAATGCCGTTAAGCTGAGCCCCTCGGCGATACCGGCAATGAGTAATGCAACCAGAACAAATGCACTGCGCCGGGGAAAGACCATAATGTAAGTGAATAAAGTGCGCATAAGCTGGCTATAAAAATGGGTAAGCAGTCATTTTTTTATTCATTGGGCGCTCGCAACATCACATAACAGACCATCAACCAATTGCTTGACCTGTTGGGCGCGATTGGCAAGCCGTGAGTCATGAGTCACAATGATCAAACTGGCATTAACCTTATGATTTAACTCCAACATTAGATCAAATACACTCTCAGCCGTCTGCCGGTCAAGATTCCCGGTGGGTTCATCCGCCAGAATACAGGCAGGTTGGGTCACCAATGCACGAGCCACAGCAGCACGCTGGCGCTCACCGCCGGACAATTCACCCGGTGTGTGCGTCAGGCGGTGACCCAGGCCGACTTGCTGCAAAATATCGGCTGCACGATCATAAGCTTCCCGGTTTGATATACGGCGGATGAGCAGCGGCATGGCCACATTTTCCAGCGCACTGAATTCGGGCAGCAAATGATGAAATTGATAGATGAAACCCAGTGAACCATTGCGTAACCGGCATCTTTCTTCTTCATTGATATGCGCAATATCTTGCCCGAGTATCCTGATTTCTCCACGGGTGGGCGCGTCCAATCCCCCCAGTAAATGCAGTAGCGTGCTTTTGCCTGAACCGGATGCACCGACGATCGATAGCATCTCCCCTTTAGCCAAGGTCAGATTGACCCCTTTTAATACTGGAACCGCCAGATCGCCTTGAGAAAACTGCTTGAACAGATTGTGGCAGGAAATGACGGCATTATTCATAGCGTAGCGCCTCTGCCGGATTCACCTTGGATGCCCGGTAACTGGGATAAATGGTCGCCAGTAAGCTCAGGATAAACGAGATTACCGCAACCGTTGTGATGTCGGTCATCTGTGGATCTGTTGGAATCGTGCTGATGTAATAAATCTCACGCGACAGGAACTGCACATTGAACAACCATTCAATAAAGGCAACCACTTCACCCACGTTGTAGGCTAATAGCATACCGCCCGCAACCCCCAGGATAGTCCCAAAAACGCCAATAAACGTTCCCTGGACAATGAATATTTTCATAATGCTGCGCGGGCTTGCGCCGAGTGTGCGTAATATTGCGATATCCGATTCTTTGTCGGTAACCGCCATCACTAATGTGGAAACAATATTGAATGCCGCAACTGCAATAATCAATGCAAGAATCAATGACAACATGCGTTTTTCAATCTGAATGGCACGAAAATAATTGGCATGTTGTTTCGTCCAGTCGCTGATATGACTATCGATCGTCAGCAACGCGGGTAATTCCTCAACTACCTTGGGCGCCTGAAATAAATCCGTCAGCTTTAAACGCACCCCGGAAACATCATCGTTTTCCATGCGATACAATTTTTGGGCATCAAACATGTGAATCAGTACCAATCCTGAATCATATTCAAAATGCCCCACTTCAAAGATACCCACCACAGTAAACTGCTTCAGCCGTGGCAAAATGCCCGCCGGCGTAACTTGCCCCTGGGGTGAGATCAAAACAATCTTGTCACCCACGAAAGTGCCCATAGCCCGCGCCAACTCCATGCCGATGACGATGCCAAAATCCCCCGGCACAAGGTGGTTTAATTCACCGCTGACCATCATTTCTGCAAAATCAGCCACTTTATCTTCCATCACAGGCAGAATGCCACGCACAATAACTCCCTGCACCACCTGATTATGAGACAACATGCCCTGCGCATTGACATAAGGCGCAGCAGCTTCGACTAAGGGATGTTTGGCCGCTTCCTCTGCGGTTTGCTGCCAGTGACTCAGATTGCCATGGACGCTAGCGATCTGAACATGCGAAGCAACGCCCAGAATTCGTGTGCGTATCTCCTTCTGAAAACCATTCATGACTGACATGACCGTAATAAGCGCCGTCATTCCCAGCGTAATGCCCATCAAGGAGATCAATGAAATAAAGGAGATGAAATGATTGCGCTTTTTGGCGCGCGTGTAGCGCAAACCAATGAAAAGTTCATAGGGGGACACGAATTAATAGACCCGTAATAAGTTTAACTGCGAAGTTTGCCACAATTAGACGAAGCTTAACAAATATACAATGACCGGGCGCTTATAAAAACAGAATTTCTTCTAAAAGCTGCCGCGTGCATCATTGACCATTTCAGCAAGTCTTGATATGTCAAGCACATACAAATCATGCCCTTTACGCAGTATGAGTTTATTTTTAACCAGATGATTCAGTTCCCGTGACACCGCTTCACGGTGAGTGCTGACCAGATTAGCGATTTCAGTCTGGGTGGGGGCCGGAGAAATGACGGCCGCATTTGGAGATGTCATGTGATTTTTTGCCAGGCGCAACAATTCCGCTTGGACACGATTACGTACAGCCAGTGTACTGTAATCATAAACACGTTCAGTCAGGCGACGAACTTGTCCGGTTAAGCGTTTAAGAATGGTTTCGGCTATCTGCCGATTGGAATAAACCAGATGCTGGAAATCAATTGCAGGCATTGATGCCAGCAACACACTTGATTTGGCAATGACTGTTGCTGAGCGGGGATGTCCATCAATCGCCGTTAACTCACCAAACATTTCACCGGCGGGCAAATCACAGAGTATCACCTCCTGTCCCGATAAAGCATGATACATGACACGGATCTCACCCTGAACAATGAAAAAAGCACTGTTGGTATGATCGTGATAGCGCACTATTTCATTCCCTGATTCATAGCGATGCCACTGACAGGCAGCCGCTACCATTTCAATGTCTCCCGGTGACAGACATTGAAATTCTTTGATAACTGCCAGCATGGCATGAGCGCGCTCAGCCGGTATATTTCGTGTGGTCATGTTGCCTTCATCAAAGCTCTGACAAGAGCCTTTTATTTTATTTAAAACAATTTTAAATAAAAACACCCTATTCTAGGATAGGGTATATTGAAAGCAAAAGCCATTGATAGTTTTAGGCGCGTCTAAACCGAAAGATGTATTGAATGCTTGCGGATTTGAATATCGATCAACTTAACTGATAAAGGCGCCTCCTTAAATATTGACGATACGTCCTGTTTGCAGGATCTTCACATTCTGATTAATTACAGACATCAACTTAAAAATTCCTGAGACCGACTCGCACCCTGTTTTATCTAAGAATTGTTACCAACAGTATGTGATTAATGTTCCATTTGAAACGTAAGTTATACAAGTTGATCCTTTGTGCTGCACCAGGCTGATCGGTGTAATATTCTGAATTTCTGTGGTAGCGATTGGAAAAGTGGGGGCTGGATTGTCATTGACACCATCTCCTTTCAGATAATGCATATTGCCACTTTTATCAATACAGGTCATTACAGCTATATCATTGACACCTGCTTTTTTTAGAGCTTCCAGTGCTGCGGCTGGTATATTGATTGGTCTAGGCATTTTTCATTTTCCTTTTAAAAATTTAAAGTAAGACGTACAAAGAAAGTGCGGGTCGGAATAAAACGGGAAGAAGTAATCATCTCATTGACCTGAAAGCCGTAGCTCCGGTAAAAGAAGTTTTCATCGCTGAGGTTTCTGCCTTCCAGGCTGAGTAAACCTCTTCGATTGGGCAGCCGGTAACCCAAGGCAGCATCAAATAACACGAATCCATCGTTACCCTCTTTCAACGAAGAATCCGTCAAGCGTCTCAGGTTTTGCTGCACATACGTTGTGCTGAATCTGCTAAAAATACCATTCGGATGGAAATAATTAATTGCAAGTGGCGCACTTAATGTATGAATCTGGTACGGCTTATCGATATCTCCAGCTACAATTGCTGCAGCACGCATATATCGTTCAAACTGAAATTCCCCGTTAACGGCCCAATGTGCATGGGGTAACCAGTAAAGGTAAGAGCGGTAAAGTCTTTCTTGTTGCCTCTCGCTAGTCAGAAATGATGTTGTTATTCCATCCATGAAAGGAACTTTTAAATCACGATCAGACATTTCAACACCAGCGTAAACATTTTTAACAAAATGGGTATCGAGACCGACACCCATACGCCGTGACCGGGTTCCATTCGGATCATCAAATAGCTGATTAAATCCGGCTACTTGTGTTGGCTCCAGCGTTTGATTCGCAATCAAAGCGGATTTAACCGTTTCGAACCAGGCTAACCGTAAACGTAAGGCATCGGTTATGTTCCACTGCAAGCCCAATTTTGGATTAAAGGCGCTGAATCTATAATTGGCCATATCTTTAAATGCGTCATAGCTCATGCCCACTGTCGCATTGATCTTACCTTGGTGATTCAGATTGGAATAGATATAGGCATTCTCTCGTTCTCTTGTGAAATTTATCTCAGTCGATGGACAAGGCCCTCCATTACAACGCTGTAAATTTCTGGCATCAACTTGATAGGTGCCGCCGCCTGCAATGACATTTATGTATTTTTCCCTGAGTAAATACTGACCTTCTACCTGATACCCTTGATCCTTCGCATTTGAACTAAAATTAAAAGCAGGGATAGATAATTCAAAAGGCGGGAAAGGAACATTGACTGTAGAAGCAGGAATTGGGATTGCTTGACCGTCACGACGATCAGAATAAATAGCCGAAACCAGAAAATCCTGTTTGGGCGATAACGAATAGCGTGCGCCCACGCGTGCTGAATCCTGCTCGAGGTTTCTCCGGTTCTGTGTATGTTTCGCCGTATCAAAGTCCAGTAACAAATCTCCATGTTCCGTGTTACGGCGGCGGATTTCCGTCTGCACGTTTAATTTCGGGGTAACTGCATATTGCATGAATGCATTGTAGACATTATGTTTCTGGTCATTATTCGGGCGAAATCCATCAGACTGGAGATGATATTGACCCACACTGACCGATGTACGGCCATAGACTGCCGAGAGTGTCGCTTCATTGCCAAATGTGCTGTTACTGCCAGCAATTCCGGAGGCAACCAATTGGGGTCTGTTACGTTCCATGAGTGGTGCAAATTCATTAAATCCTGCTGCTGATGGACCCGTACTGGTAATAATGTTCAGATCCGCCACAGCCGCATGCGGCTGTACTGGATTCACATTGATAGGCTGCAAAAGCTGAGCTTGCAACAACTCACTGACACGTGCCACCTCATGCCGAGGGATATTTGCGTAAGCATCCGAAAGAAACCGATGTGCCGAATGATTGGCAGGATCAAGGCTTAGTGATTTTGCCGTTTCTATTAACGCACGTTTTTCAAATCCTAGATTTTCAAAAATTCTTGCCAGACTGGAACCACGTGCCGCTTCATCTTGATCGAGCAAAAATTTTGATCGATAGACTGCGCGGTTATTATTCAGCTCAATGGATTTTTGTATATCTTTTAATGCCTCAATAGGGCTGTTTTGCGTTTGTTTCTGAATGGCGTCATAAAACCAGGGAGTCGGATCATAGGGATCTTTTTCTTTGGCCAGATCAAACTGAGTGCTGGCAAGCGGATAGCGCTTTTCCTCAAAATAAGCTTTACCCAGGTAGCTTCGAATCAATGAATTGGCGGGGTCCAGACTGGCGGCAATTTCCAGTTCAATGCGCCCGGCTTCAAGATTTCCTTCGCGTATCAGTGCCAAACCCATGCCCAACCTGGGCATGGGATCAGTCTGATCCAGCATGATGGCTTCAGAAAATACAGTTTTTGCTTGCTGCGTATGAATCTGCAGTAAATGAGAAAAGCCCAGTACGGTTTGAGTTCTGGCGATACCGGGACTCAGGTTGACTGCCTGTTGCGCGGCTTCAAACGCACGATCCAGATAACCAACCGACATCTGCAATTTGGCCAATCTTGCCCATACCAGCGCATTCTCCGGATTAAGAGCTGCTGCTTCCTGTACGCTTGCCAGTGCCTCTTCAATCTTAAAATGCGCCTGCTGTACATAGGAAAGAGCAAGTTTGGCTGCAGGAGAGCTTGTATTCAGTGCATTGGCATGTGTGGCAAGTTCAAGCGCGCGTTCCTTATTATTTTGTACGATGGCGATCATTGCCAATAATGCATAAGCATCGCTATTGTCCGGTCTTGTTGCGAGCGCTTGCTCAATGCTTGTTTTGGCCTCACTGGCCTGACCTACTGCAAGCAGAAGGCCTGCTTGGTATATCAGAAGGTTGGCAGAAAAATCATGTTGCGAAATGGTATCGAGCAGAGATAGCGCCTCAAAAACTTTTCCTTGCCGGTAGAATTCAATGGATTGTTTTAATTCCGGGTAGGCCGTTTGCTCGGATACTAATCCATCAAGCTGGTAATTGATGATGATTGGATAGTACAAAGCCCATTGAACGGCATCTGTCGGATTAATATTGCTTACTTTCTGTGGAGCTGTATTTCCGGTGGCAATAGCTGTCTCGTGATCAGCAAGAACAAGACTTCCCTGATCATTGCTGGCAGTTACTTGGCCCTCATAAACGACCAGTTTTGTGCTGTTTTCATCCGTCCTCACAAAAAATTCAGTGCCATCAACACCCGCATTGACAAATGGCGTCCTAATCTTGAATGGTTTGGGCGTGCGGGTAATAATGTGAATCGCGCCTGAAAATAAATCGAGGAGCGAAGCAGCTTCGTTAATCTCTGATTTCGGGAAAGTGATGCTTGTCTTTTGGTCCAGCCTAAGCACACTCTCATTACTTAGCAAAAGAGCCGCCCGGCTATGCGAACGTGCACGAAGGGTATCACCCGCGCAAATGGCAGTATTCATAGCCGTTTGTTGCCAGACAGTTTCATGAGGGCGGCGCAATTCAATGATTCCTTGAATTGAAATAACTCTTGCCACTGCTGATCCACAAGATTCTGCAGCATAAGTTTTACCTGCAAAGCCAAAAAACGTTAGTAAAAGAAATACAATCAGTGTTTTTGCTGAACTATTCTGGCAGCCTGAATTTCGCTCAACCCTCCGGCATATTCTCATTGTTTCTTATAGTTCTTTTAGACTCGAGAGCACGTTCTGATACGCGACTCGCGGTCTAAAGGAGCCCGTATTCAAGATCCTGATTCAAGCAGGAAATTTATTATACGAGAGAAATAACCTCAGAGCTAGCTTGGACATTCAGATGATGGATGAAAATCAAGCTGTATCGGAAGTTTAAAGGTTAATTTGATTGCGGGATGTGATAAAACTCACAGACAACGCATTAAATGAATAATACCCATGTTATCTATCCTGAGATCTGGTTATTTGTTTTCAATGCGAATCATTGGATTCCATGAATCTGAAGACGGCATCCATTTATTTTGCTGGCAAAGCTTTAAAAAATACTGTGCCGGACCATCATCCGGTATCACGTTGAGGATCTCCGAAAAACCATTGCATGCCTCAACCCACTGTTGTATCTGGTAGGCATGCAATGCGCGGGCAAAGGCATCGCATAACCACAATTGTTGCTGACTGGCTGATTCCTTGACTGCGACCAACTCAGACAGATTAACGGGTGAAGATTTTCCAACCAGCAGGAAATCACCTAACGGGCGTGTCAAAAACTCATCCAATCCGGTCACAACTTCACTGGATACCAGCAAACGTGTGCCCAGATACTTGTTAACGCCCTGAATACGATTGCTTGTATTCACAATATCCCCAACCGCACGGTATTCATAGTGATGGATTGCGCCGATATTGCCCAACATCATTTCACCAAAATGCAATCCCATGCGGGTAGGTAATTGTGGCCGATTAGCGGTTTGGTTAAAATGCTCGACAGCCTCAGCAATATCCAGACATGCCTGACAGGCCTTCTTTCTCAGATCAGTATTGACTGAAGCAGCAGCCCAGATTGCCAGCATGGCATCACCAACGACATCAGAAACCGTACCGTTATGTTGCCTTACCGGTTCAAACAATACAGCATAATACTCATTCATCAATTGACTCAATTGTCGTGGCTCCATCTTTTCGGCCAGCGCTGTATACATCTCAGCATCAGTAGCCAGGCAAGTGCCATAAACCAGTTGATTATTGCGCGCAATGGAGCCTGCATTTCTGGCGATATCATTGACAATACGTTCAGGCAAGAAATATCCGAAAGCTTCTTTTAGCTGTTGGCGTTCACGTTTTGCCTCGTAGTATTTAAGTAACACCGCACCAAATAAGGCCATTGGCATCTGCAGAAAAACCGGATTAACTAATGGTAGCCAAATGCCAGCTTCTTTGAAGTAATAATAGGCGCTTCCCACATAACAAAAAATCAGAATAACGCTGACAATAACTGCATTCCGATTAGATAACAGCATAAAAACGCTGCCCAATCCGAAACCCCATAGAAATAAGATAGCCAAGCTACCCGTAAGGGGAAAAGGTTTGATGGGCTTATCCTCCAGCAAATTGGCAAAAGCCGTGGCAGCAATCTCAACCCCGCTGATATAAAGCCCATCAGCATTAGAAAATACCGTGTGATAATCATCTCTGACAATATCTTGCTCAGGCTGAGTCGCGGCCGAGAAACCAACAAAAATAACTTTATCCTTAAAATCCATCCATTGAAGCTGTTTTTCCGCAATGCTGTTCTTATTGAGTTGCAGTACCCGATAGTAAGGCACTGTTTCAATACTGCGCGGCGGGCCATAGAAATTCAGGTAACGGGTATCGCTTCCCGAATACAGACTCAGCAGTACCTGGATAATATGTTTTTCTACAGGATTCAGGCTCGCATCACGGTTTAGTTCCGTCTGCAGGCTTTGCGCTATCAGGGGTTCATTGATAAATAAACTGCGTAGCGTGAGAACCAGATCTTCAATATCCAATGTATCTTTATCAACGGGCAGTCCGGCGGCATAAGCTGGATTTACATTTCGCAATAACCGGATAAAATCATCATAAACCGGCAAAGCAAAGATCTGTAAAACAACAGCCGGTATCGTGGGAATATCACCAGCATCGGCCTTGAAAATCCAATAATCATTGACTCTCGCTGCTTTAGGCAAGGGAAAAGGGGCCTGTGCCTTGATGGCATCCGTAATGACTGGCAGCAGCGGGATAGGCCCTTCCTTGACGAAGTGGCTATGCTCCCGGCCGGTTGGATCAGCGTGTGGCGCCGCATTCTCATAAACCAATCTTTCAACCAGCACAACATTCCCTGCCATTTTCATACTGTATGCCAGTCTCTCGTCATGTGCTGGTACAGCACTGGGTGTATCAAAAATAAGATCGAAAACAATGATACGTGCCCCGGCTTGAGTTAACTGTTCAATGAGCTGAGCATGTAAATCACGAGGCCATAAACGGGGCGTAACCGGCAAATCAAGCTGGGTTGCGGATGGTTGATCAATTGCAACAACCACAACATTCTTGGGAGCAGTCACGGCACCGCGCAACTGGAAAAGCCAATATAAGCCGAATTTTTCTTCAAGCAACAGATCCGCTGGTGACAGATGAACAATAACACCCAGCAAGCCGATGAAAACTCCAAGAAAAAGATGCCTAAACCATCGGATCATATTTGCTTTTAATGAAAGTGTCAGAAATGATTTTTATGGCAGATTAGCATTAAAAGGCTATTTTGCAATCATTCCATTCTTTTCCCTTACGCAACAGATCAACCTTAAGTCCGGCAGGCTCTTAGAAATTACCCCTAACCCCCGCAACGATGGCCCGCCCCGGTAATGGGGCCATATCCTTTAGAAAAGATGTATGGACACGTATATCACTATCCAGCAAATTTCTGCCTTGCAGGAAGAGCGTATAGTGAACGGATTTGGCAAGTTTCATGTGATAACCTACTTCTGCATTCATCAGGGTATAGCCAGAAGTTTCGGTTTCCAATACAGCCACCCGATCCTGGCGAGTGACACGGGTGAGATTAAAATTGGCTAACCAAGCATTTTGGTTGTAATCCAGATCAAAACCAAAGCGCTGCGGGGTCAAGCGTGGAATATTGCCGTTATCCCTCAGCTTGCCATAAACGATATCGGTAAATAACCGCAAATTAAGCCTATCGGGCAATAGTGCCACGATGGCCTCAGTTTCCAGGCCGTAAAATTTCGCGCGGGTCTGTGCAAAATCCTGCACCAGAAAAGAGCCGTTCATATCCAGCACGCCTTCATCATTGACCCTGTCCGCGAAATGATCCCCATTGCTGTCACGGCTTCGCTGAAAAATATAATCATTGATGTGGTTATAGAATAAATTAACTTTTCCTGTCACAGTGCCTGTCGTTTTTTGTAGTGCAAAGTCCAAATTATTGGAGGTTTCTCTTCCCAGGGTTTGATCCCCCTGCTCATAAGTATTGGTCGCCACATGAAAGCCATTGGCATACAGTGCAACCGTATTCGGCGCGCGTTGTCCGCGCGTGGCGGTTAAATCTATCTGATAACCCTCCATAAATCTCCAGGCACTGCCTGCGGAGACGCTATACAAATTAAAGTTACGTGTCTGGAGCGAAGTTGCTTGCGGGTTATGAGCCGTATGTTCAAAGCGCCCCCCCACTTCAAACTGCCACTGCCGCCAATCGCGCTTTTCAAGCATAAATAATCCAGCCGATTGCGACAGACTGGATGGCACGAAGGCTTCTTCGCCTTTAGCGGAAAAATTACGATTCTGTAATTGGACGCCCATGACACCTTGCCATTTTGCAATGGGCGCATGAACTAATTCGGCCCGGCCTTCCAATTCATTATTCTTAAATCGAGTCGCGATTTCACCGCTTTGCTCAATCTCATTATGTTTATAATCGTTATAATTAGCCCGCATCTTGAGCTGCTGGAATCCTTTGAGCGGGTTATCCAGATCACCGGCCAAACCATAACGGGTCTGACCCATATCGATTTTTGCGCCTTCAGGGCCGGGAATGCCATAGAAATTCTCTAACCTTGAAACAGACAGGCCCACAAAACCACGCTCACCGATATAAGAACTACCCGCTGACAGATTACTGGAATCGATGGCGCTATTTCTGACAAAACCGGCTTCACTGTCCGGGTCATTCACATTGGCGCGGCCCGGAATATGAATATCATTGGTTTTTCTTTTGGCGCCTTCAATATTCCAGGACATTCTGCCCAAGCTTCCCGATGCATTCAACGCGCCGGTGCGCTCTTCCAGGGCGGAATTGAAGCGCCCTTCAAAATTAGCTTGTGGCACCTTAAGTAAACGATCGGGAATCCGGTCATTGATCACATTCACTACACCACCGGATACGCCGCTGCCATACAACAATGTGGAAGGTCCACGCAGGATCTCGATGCGTGAAGCATTCAAGGTTTCCGTCGCGACCGCATGATCCGGGCTAATGGTTGAAATATCTCCCGTACCAATCCCGTTTTCCAATACCTGCACACGCGGTCCATCCTGTCCCCGGATAATGGGACGACCCGCACCGGGTCCAAAACTGCTGGAAGTAACCCCCAGTTCACGTGATAGCGTATCGCCCAGATTGCTTTCACGGTTCCGGCGCAGGCGATCCCCGTGCACTACGGTATCCGCCTTGAATCCTGCCGGCTCAGTTGG
>CAKKRO010000126.1 GCA_919902625.1 Nitrosomonadaceae bacterium | reverse complement strand
GATATCCAGAAACAGTGTTTCTGTTTTGCCGTCCATTACCCGCTTGAACTGTGGCGCGGCTGATGTATCCACACCCAGGCTGGCCAGCTTTTTCAATAAGGGCGGTGTCGCCTGACCTTGCGCATCCAGCCCGACCTTTACCGGCATCAATTTCTGCGTAACCGCTTTATCCGCAGCCTGTGCGGCTACGTTACTGATATGCACCGCCAGGCGGCGCGGAGTGGCATATGCAGTGACTTGCGCCTCGGTCATCAAGAGATCCTGCGCTTTCAAGCTGGCCGCTAATAATTCCGCAAAGCTTTTGCCGAGCTGTTTCAGTGACTTGGGGGGCAGTTCCTCCACCAATAATTCAACGAGTAGATTTCTTATCATCGTGCGGATTCCGGTACGTCCGGCATTTGCGCAACCCATTCTGGCGGCGCCATGGGAAAGTTCAGGTTTTTACGGCTGGCGTAATACGCTTTGGCAACCTGCCGTGACAAATTGCGGATGCGTCCGATATACGCGGCGCGCTCAGTGACCGAAATGGCGCCGCGTGCATCCAGCAGGTTGAACGTATGCGCCGCTTTCAATACCTGTTCATAGGCAGGCAACGCCAATTGTCGCGCGATCAAATGATTGGCTTGTTCTTCATATTTGCCAAAGGCCAGAAACAGAAAATCGGTATCGCTCTGTTCAAAGTTATATTTGGATTGCTCCACTTCGTTTTGATGGTAAACATCATGGTAAGTCAGCCCCTTTGTCCAGACCAGATCAAACACGCTTTCCACGCCTTGCAGGTACATCGCCAAACGCTCCAGTCCGTATGTGATTTCACCGGTAATGGGTTTGCAGTCAATACCGCCTACCTGCTGAAAATAGGTGAATTGCGTGACCTCCATGCCATTGAGCCAGGCTTCCCAGCCCAATCCCCAGGCGCCCAGTGTCGGATTCTCCCAGTCATCTTCAACCAGACGCACATCATTCTGCGTTAAATCAAACCCCAGTTCGCGCAATGAATCAAAATACAAATCCAGAATATTTTTCGGCGCGGGTTTGAGCACTACTTGAAATTGATAATAATGCTGCAAGCGATTGGGATTATCACCATAACGCCCGTCTTTCGGGCGGCGTGCCGGTTGCACGTAGGCCGCTTTCCACGGTTCGGGACCCAAAGCGCGCAAAAAAGTGGCGGTATGGCTTGTTCCGGCACCCACTTCCATATCGTAAGGCTGCAGGATCGCGCAACCCTGCTGGCCCCAATACCGTTGCAACGTAAGGATAATTTCCTGAAAAGTAAGTGTTGACATGAAGAACCTGAATTAAACCATCACCAAAATGAAAATTAACCGGATTTTACAGGGTTTTCCGTCTGGCGCGAAAGGCGGATATGAATCCGATGCATAATAACAAGCCCGCAAGTCCAAGCACCGGATAATTTCCGGTGCGCACGTAAGGTGTCGCGCCAGTGAACCCTTGCGCCAATCCATGCAGTGCGGCGGTGGTAAAGATCTCGATGGTTTGCAGCACCTTGCCGCGCTCGTCGATGATCGCGGTCACGCCGGTATTGGTGGCGCGCAACATGTAGCGCCCGGTTTCCAAGGCGCGCATTTGCGATATCTGCAAATGCTGCTGCGGCCCGATCGAACGGCCGAACCAGGCATCGTTGCTGACATTGACCAGCATCGTCGCCTGCGGAAGCTGGTTGATGATTTCTTCGCCAAACACATCTTCGTAACAGATATTGATCGCAACCCGCTGCCCCGCTAAATCCATCGGTTGCTGATCCAGACTGCCGCGCGAGAAGTCGGATAATGGAATTTGCAGTACCTGGATAATCCAGCCGAATACGGGTTTAAACGGAATAAATTCACCAAACGGAACCAGATGATGCTTGCGATAGCTTTGTTCCGGCGCTGTGCCCAAGCTGAACATGGTGTTGTAATAATCATTGCCATCATGGCTATCGCGTTCGGCCAGACCGATCAGCACATCGCCTTGATTGTTTCTGGCGTGCTCGGCCAGATAGGATAAATAAGAGCGCGGCATGACATCGCTAAAAAGCGGAATGGAAATTTCCGGTGTCACAATCAACCGGCTGTCACTTTCCAGAACGAGTTTGGCGTAAGTCTCCATGGTATTCTCGAGATGATCTT
>CAKKRO010000125.1 GCA_919902625.1 Nitrosomonadaceae bacterium | reverse complement strand
CGGCCACTAAAACCCGTGAATTACCATTGAGCAAACGCGCTTCAATGAGCGCCTGGTATTTCTGTCCTTGTTCAAATTCAAAAGAAGAGCTTTGTGAATCAGGAATTGCTGTTACGGGCGTGGCCGGCGTAACAGGTTTTATTTGGGTTGATGGTGTGGTTAAATCAGTTTTGATTGTGGTTGGAAACACGACAGCTCATCTTTATGTTGTTGATAGCTATACATTATTAACAGGTTGATACGCTTGCTGAAGACTGCGCGTGCGTCCATTAATGCTGAGCATGTCCTGTAATCTCACCATCCAGGGCTCGGTAATTGCCCTGATTTGAGCATCATCATCCAATATCTGGTGAATGATTTTCACCTTTTTTTGCAGCAATTCTTTATCTAATATGGGTTCCAGATCTTCCCTTTTAAGCATTTCAGTCAGTTGTCTGCACTCTTGTTCCAATACGATCAATTGATCCCATTCGCTGTTCTGAGCAGCAGCCAGCATTTTTCCAGTTGTTGCCAGGATAGCTTTATAGGTCATCATTGTGTGTGTGCTGTCCATCTTTTTAATACCCTCATATTTTATTATTAAATTGCGGCTTCTTTTATTGACATTTGAGTTCCATTGAACTCCCCAATCTCTTTCCAGGCGCCATGTAATTCAGATAAAAGTCCATTAACTTCATTGACTATTTCAGGATTATTCTGAATATTGGCCACCAGCAATCGATGCGTCATATAATCGTAAAGTGCTTGAAGCTTGATGGCCAAATCACCGCCTGCATTCATATCCAGGCTGGCTTTCAGGCCGTGATCAATGATCATGATGGCTTTTGAAATCATCTGCCCCTTTTCAGCGACCTCATGATGCCGCATGTGCATTCTGGCTTTTGCCAGAGCCTCCTGCGCACCTTCGAACAGCATCAAAATAAGCTTGTGCGGGTCAGCCGATTCGACGCCTGTTTCAACACCAACGCGCTGGTAGGCGGATATTGCATTATTCGTAGAAGCAAACATTTTGTACTCCTTAATATAGTGTGAAATGCCATTCTTCCAAGTGACCGGTTAATTCTTATTTACCGGTGCCAGGCAGCCTGGACAGTTGCTGTTGCAGAAAATTGCTGGTCTGAGTCATGCTGGCAATGGTTGCATCCAATGCAGTAAACTGCGCACGTACACGCTTTTCGACATTTTCAAGCCGCTGAAGCAAAGCCCCCCGCTGTGATCCGATATCCTTGATAGACGAATTAATGCCATCAATGCGGCTGTCGATGAGACGGCCTTTCAGCATTTCTCCCACGACCTTATCCAGTTTTGCGGCAAAACCATGTGCAAAATTGACAGCGCCTCTATCGCCCGTAGCGCCCCCGTTGATTTTGAGCACAATCCCGCTACTACCAGCGGCACCGGTTAAAGTTTGCCCGGAGCCGGTGGCAGTGACGCCGTTAATCGTGCCGGCCACATTGACACCGGCAGTTTCTACGGGGGTGCCAAATAAACCTGATTTGCCATTTCCACCCGTGATCGATACGGTCGATGCGGAGCCATATTGATTGGAAGTAATAGTGAGCACACCGGCTGACTCACTTAGTGTCACTTTGATACCGGCTGAGGAAAATGCTGATGCACCATTGATTCTTGATTGAATTTCAGCCGCCAGGGAAGCCGCTGTATAAGTGCCTGCGGCCAGCGTTACATTGGCG
>CAKKRO010000124.1:8141-15373 GCA_919902625.1 Nitrosomonadaceae bacterium | reverse complement strand
ATTTTATAACTTGTTGAAATTGATATTGGGATGCAGAAAGCATGAGTGTGGAATTAACCGGCGCTGAAATTACAATACGCTGTTTGCAGGAAGAAGGGGTGCATTGTATTTTCGGCTATCCTGGCGGGGCAGTATTGTTTCTTTATGATGAATTGTTCAAACAGGATAAAGTCCGGCATATTCTGGTGCGCCATGAACAAGCGGCTGTCCATGCGGCGGACGGCTATGCCCGTTCCAGCCATAAAGTGGGCGTGGCCTTGGTGACCTCGGGTCCAGGCCTGACCAACGCGGTGACGGGCATTGCAACGGCCTATATGGATTCGATCCCGCTGGTGATCATCAGCGGTCAGGTGCCCACAAGCGCCATTGGTTTGGATGCATTTCAGGAAGTGGATACCGTGGGCATCACGCGTCCCTGTGTCAAACATAACTTTCTGGTGAAGGATGTCACTGAACTGGCGGAAACGATTAAAAAAGCGTTTTATATTGCTTCGACGGGCCGCCCAGGTCCTGTTCTGGTGGATATTCCGAAGGATATTACGCAACAGAAAACCCAATTTGTTTACCCGGACAAGGTGATCATGCGTTCCTATAATCCTGTGATTAAGGGACATGCCAAGCAGATCAAGAAAGCGGCCGAGTTGATACTCAGTGCCAGGCGTCCGGTGATCTATGCGGGGGGCGGGGTGATTTTGAGTAATGCTGCGCCACAATTAACCGAACTGACGCAGATGCTGAATTTTCCCTGCACCAATACGTTGATGGGATTGGGGGGGTATCCGGGTACGGATAGGCAATCCCTGGGTATGCTGGGTATGCACGGCACTTATGAAGCCAATATGGCGATGCAATATTGTGATGTGCTGGTGGCGGTGGGTGCGCGTTTTGATGATCGTGTGATCGGTAATCCCAAGCATTTCTCTAATGAAAATAGAAAAATTATCCATATTGATATTGATCCGTCATCCATCTCAAAACGCGTTAAGGTGGATGTGCCGATAGTGGGCGATGTTCTGGATGTGTTGAAGGAACTGATTAAATTGCTTAAAACCGGGAAGGAAAAACCGGACCAGACTGCATTGAAGGAATGGTGGAAGCAGATTGGCTTATGGCGTGAGCGGGATTGCCTCAAATTTGACCGGGAAAGCAAAATTATCAAGCCACAGATGGTTATTGAGAAACTGTTTCAGATCACCAAAGGGGATGCGTTTATAACCTCGGATGTCGGGCAGCATCAAATGTGGGCGGCGCAGTTTTATAAATTTGACAAACCGAGGCGCTGGATCAATTCGGGTGGATTAGGCACGATGGGATTCGGCCTGCCCGCCGCAATGGGGGTGCAACTGGCGAATCCGAAAGCAAAAGTGGCCTGTATTACGGGTGAGGCGAGTATCCAGATGTGTATCCAGGAGCTGTCAACCTGCAAGCAATATAAATTGCCGCTGAAAATTGTTAACTTGAATAATCGTTATATGGGCATGGTGAGACAATGGCAGGAATTTTTTCATGGGAATCGCTACGCGGAGTCCTATATGAATGCGTTGCCGGATTTTGTCAAGTTGGCTGAGAGCTACGGTCATGTAGGGATGAAAATTGAACAGCCGGAAGATGTGGAGGATGCTTTGAAGGAAGCGTTTAAACTCAAGGATCAGTTGGTATTTATGGACTTTATCACCGATCAGACTGAAAATGTTTTTCCCATGGTGCCAGGTGGTAAGGGGCTTTCTGAAATGATTCTGGTGTAAAAATAAATGCGACATATTATTTCTTTATTAATGGAAAATGAAGCGGGTGCTCTGTCTCGCGTAGCAGGCCTGTTTTCGGCGCGCGGTTATAATATTGAGTCACTGTCAGTGGCTCCGACGGAAGATCCCACTTTGTCACGGATGACACTGGTGACTATCGGATCTGATGAAGTGGTGGAACAAGTGACCAAGCAACTGAATAAGCTGATTGAAGTGGTAAAAATCATCGATCTGAATGAGGGTGATCATATAGAACGCGAGATGATGCTGGTCAAAGTGCGCGCAACCGGTGCGGATCGGGAAGAAATCAAACGGCTGGCTGAAATTTTTCGTGGTTGTATTATCGATGTAACAGACAAATCCTATACCATCGAGTTAACGGGCACCAGTTCGAAACTGGATGCATTCCTTGAGGCCGTTGAACGTGGCGCAGTTTTGGAAACAGTGCGCACGGGTGCTTCCGGCATAGGGCGCGGAGAATGGATTTTGAAGGTATAATCCGTTTTTGCTGATTAATCCGAATCTTGAGGTCAGTGATTCAGAGCAATCTACCCTCTTTTCCGATAAGGTATTTTCTCTATGGCTCGCCTGTTTCTGTTCTAATTTATGTTTAAAAGGAAAATAATGAAAGTTTATTATGATAAAGATGCAGATCTGTCTCTTATTAAAGGAAAAAAAGTAACGATTTTGGGTTATGGCTCACAGGGACATGCCCATGCGAATAATCTGAGTGAATCCGGTGTCAAAGTGACCGTTGGCCTGCGCAAAGATGGAGCATCCTGGGGTAAAGCGGAAAAAGCCGGTTTAACGGTTATGGAAGTTTCTGCAGCCGTTAAGGATGCAGACGTTGTCATGGTTTTGTTGCCCGATGAGCAGATTGGGGCGGTCTATAAAACAGAAATTGAACCGGGGTTGAAGAAAAATGCCACAGTGGCATTTGCGCATGGTTTTAGCGTTCACTATGGACAGGTAACGCCACGTGAAGATCTTGATGTGATCATGATTGCACCCAAGGGTCCGGGTCATTTGGTGCGTTCAACCTATCTGCAGGGCGGCGGCGTGCCTTCATTGATCGCAGTACATCAGGATAAATCAGGCAAAGCGCGCGATTTGGCGTTGTCTTATGCCGCTGCCAACGGGGGTACCCGTGGCGGTGTGATCGAAACGAGTTTCCGTGAAGAAACTGAAACAGATTTGTTTGGCGAGCAGGTGGTGTTGTGTGGTGGCCTAACGGCACTGATCCAGGCCGGTTTTGAAACGTTGGTCGAGGCGGGTTACGCACCTGAAATGGCCTATTTTGAGTGTCTGCACGAAGTCAAGCTGATTGTGGACTTGATCTACGAAGGCGGTATCGCCAATATGCGCTATTCCATTTCTAATAATGCCGAATATGGAGACGTATCACGCGGACCGCGTATCATTACTGATGAAACGCGCGCGGAAATGCGTAAAATTTTGCGCCAGATTCAGACAGGTGAATATGCGCGGGAATTTATTCTGGAAAATCAATCGGGAGCGCCCGTACTTAAATCAAGCCGGCGTATTGCTTCTGAGCATCAAATTGAACAGGTGGGCGCCAAGTTGCGTGATATGATGCCGTGGATCAAGAAGAATAAACTTGTCGATCAAGTGAAGAATTAAAGCATTGATATTTCGCCTCTTGATTTGAACCTTGGTTTCTTCACCATTCACATTTTTTGTGTAATCTATTTATGGCTCATTATCCTCATCCTATCATCGCTCGTGAAGGCTGGCCCCATATTGCGATAGCATTTACTGCTGCGCTGGGTGCGACTCTATTGATTGACGGGCCTTGGGTGATACCGTTCTGGGTAATTGCTGTTTTTGTTTTGCAGTTTTTCCGGGATCCACCCAGAGAAGTGCCAGCGAATCGTAATGCCATATTGGCTCCGGCCGACGGCAGAATTGTTGCTGTGGAAAAGATTCAGGATCCTTATTTGGAACGTGAAGCGGTTAAGGTCAGCGTGTTTATGAATGTGTTTAATGTACATTCTAACCGGAGTCCGGTTGACGGGGTAGTGCGTGAAAAATGGTATTTCCCGGGAAAGTTTATTAATGCCGATTTACCCAAAGCGTCACTGGAAAATGAGCGTAATGCGCTATGGATCAAGGCGGATAATGGTGCGGATGTGACCTGTGTGCAGGTGGCGGGCTTGATCGCAAAACGTATTCTTTGCCATGTATCGCCAGGCGATCATCTTGAACGCGGGCAACGCTTTGGCTTTATACGGTTTGGTTCGAGAGTGGATGTGTATTTGCCGCCGGATACTAAAATCAATGTCAATATCGGTGATAAGGTATCGGCGACATCGACGGTATTGGCAGAGTTTCGTGAAGAAGGTAAGGCGGCGCATTAAGAAGCCTGCTTCCTGATAAAGCATTAACTAATTAATTTCCATCGGGTTATATCACTTAACATTATTAGTATTCTTTTTATAGTTACCCATAATGCCTGATTCTCTACCAGAACGTATCGTGCTCAAGTCTCGACTGCGGCGGCGTGGTATTTATTTGTTGCCTAATTTGTTTACGACGGCTGCGCTATTTGCGGGGTTTTATGCCATTGTGCAGGCGATGAATGGGAATTTTGAATCTTCGGCGATCGCCATTTTTATTGCTATGGTGCTGGATGGGTTGGATGGCCGTGTAGCAAGACTCACCGGGACTCAAAGTGAGTTTGGCGCTGAATACGATAGTATGTCGGATATGGTTTCTTTCGGTGTCGCCCCCGCTTTGATTGTCTATGAGTGGGCCTTGAAAGAAATGGATCAATGGGGTTGGATAGTTGCCTTTATTTACTGCGCATGCGCAGCTCTGCGGCTTGCGCGATTCAATACCAATATAGAAGTGGTTGACAAGCGTTTTTTTCAGGGGTTGCCCAGCCCTGCGGCAGCGGCATTGATAGCCGGACTTGTTTGGGTGATGCTTAATTTCCAGGTGCAAGGGAACGATATTAAATGGCTGGTTTGTGTAGCCACTTTATTCGCCGCTTTGACCATGGTCAGCAATATTCCTTACTATAGCGGCAAAGAGATTAATTTACGTCGAAGGGTGCCGTTCTTTACTATCTTGTTATTAGTGCTGTTCTTTTTCGTTCTAATCCCCAGTCACCCGCCGTTAGTATTATTTTGTTTGTTTGCGGCTTATGCCTTCTCTGGGTATTTCGTCAAGTTATGGCGATTCGTCAGAAGTAAAAGAAATAGTGAGCCATCCGGTTCCTAACGATTATCTATTGCACAAAAATAAAAAACTATTTATATTTGGTCATTATGTCGGCAATAAGTCATGTCAATTCACTGCATTTATTATCAGTTCCTGAAATTCTAATGGAATTGTTGCTGCGCCTTGCGCGCTAAAATTTCTATCCCTATTTTCCTTTCTTCCCGATAAAATTCGAAAAACGAGTTTTATCGTATTGTAAGTTTTCTTCCTGAAGTGGAGAGCGTAATGCAAGAGCATTTAATTATTTTTGATACTACCCTGCGTGATGGTGAACAGAGTCCTGGCGCATCCATGACTAAAGAGGAAAAAATCCGTATTGCCTGGCAACTGGAACGTATGGGCGTGGATGTCATCGAAGCAGGCTTTCCAGCAGCTTCAAATGGAGATTTTGAGGCTGTTAAGGCAGTTGCTGATTCGGTTAAAGAAAGTGTGGTTTGTGGTTTGGCGCGTGCAATCGAGGCCGATATTCAGCGTACCGGGGAAGCCTTGAAAGGCGCACAATCAGCGCGCATTCATACTTTTATCGCGACATCACCCATTCATATGAAGAAGAAGCTAAGAATGTCTCCTGATCAGGTGATCGCACAAGCTGTGAAAGCTGTGAAGTGGGCGCGCCAATATACCGATAATGTCGAGTTTTCCCCGGAAGATGCCGGTCGTTCAGAAATAGATTTCTTGTGTCAAATACTCGAAGCTGTTATTGACGCAGGCGCGACCACATTGAATATTCCGGATACGGTGGGCTACACCATGCCGGAGCAATTCGGCAAATTGATCCGTAACTTGCGCGAGCGTATCCCAAACTCTGACAAAGCCATCTTTTCAGTTCATTGTCATAATGATCTAGGGTTGGCCGTAGCGAATTCATTAACTGCAGTGATGAATGGCGCACGGCAGGTTGAATGCACTATCAATGGATTGGGAGAAAGAGCGGGTAATGCTTCTCTGGAAGAAGTCGTTATGGCTGTACGTACACGCCAGGATTATTTTCCCTGTGATACAAAAATAGATGCCACGCATATTGTCTCAGCAAGTAAGTTGGTTTCCGGGATTACTGGTTTTCCTGTTCAACCCAATAAAGCGATTGTAGGAGCCAATGCTTTTGCGCATGAATCAGGTATTCACCAGGATGGCGTGCTGAAACACCGTGAGACGTATGAGATTATGCGGGCGGAAGATGTGGGTTGGGGTGCAAACAAGCTGTTGCTGGGGAAACATTCAGGGCGTAATGCGTTCCGCAATCGCCTTCAGGAATTGGGTATTGAGCTGGAATCAGAAGAAATGCTGAATAATACTTTTATGCGCTTCAAGGAATTGGCTGATAAAAAACATGAAATATTTGATGAGGATCTACAGGCGCTGGTTTCAGATGAAGTGTTGGTGCTACAGGAACGTTACCGGTTAATATCGCTGACCATTCATTGTGAAACAGGCGAAGTTCCATACGCACGCGTAGTGATTTCTGACGATGGTAATGAGATGCATGCGGAATCTCAAGGAAGCGGTCCGGTTGATGCCACTTTCCGGGCGATTGAAGCATTGCTGGCCAGCGGTGCTGAACTGCAATTATTTTCGGTTAACAATATTACCAGCGGCACAGATGCACAAGGCGAAGTGACGGTGCGGCTGCAGAAATCCGATCGCATTGTTAATGGGCATGGGGCGGATACCGACATTGTTGTGGCTTCTGCAAAAGCCTATCTTAGTGCATTAAATAAGCTCTATAGCAAACTGGAACGGGCTCATCCGCAAGTATAGCAATGATGAAACATAAGCTGAGTGTATTGTTTTGTTGGGCAGTTCTGCTATTTAGCACCCAGGTGCAAGCATTTCAGTTTCAGGATTCAACAGGGAAAATCCACCAGCTTGCAGACTATAAGGGTCGATGGGTGTTGGTTAATTTTTGGGCAACCTGGTGTCCGCCCTGTTTGAAAGAAATTCCTGATCTGATCGCGCTCTATGAGAACCGCCAGGATATTATGGTAATCGGGGTAGCCATGGATTTTAGTGATCCGCAAGTGGTCATGGATTTTGTTCAAGCCATGTCAATTACATACCCAACAGTTTTAGGTAACCGGCAGATTGCTTCTCAACTGGATGATATCTCGCTATTACCCAGTACCTATTTTTTTGATCCGGATGGGAAGCCGGCTGCGCGCCAGCTTGGTATCATTTCGCGCGAAAGTATAGAAAAGTTTATTGAATCAAAGTCAATCAAGAAAGGTGTTGTCAATCCCCACTGAT
>CAKKRO010000124.1:0-8041 GCA_919902625.1 Nitrosomonadaceae bacterium | reverse complement strand
CTATCAAGACGATGATGCGGCATATCGCCAAGTACTCGCCCATTTATCAAATACGAGTTGCGGGTAAGTTACTTCACCAAGGCTGCCGTTATACCGTCCAAGGGCACGGATATAATTGCCTTTTTCTTTATCAAGATAATGGCGCAGAATCGTGCATCCATAACGTAAATTAGCGCGCAGATGGAAGAGATTGTGGTCTTGATGACCAATGACTTCAATCCAGAATGGCATGATTTGCATATAGCCGCGTGCGCCTGAGCGGGAAATGGCATATTTCTTAAAACCGCTTTCAACTTGAATGACGCTTAACACCAGTTGAGGATCAAGTCCTGCACGCGTTGCTTCATAATAAACGGTTCTGAGAAATTCCTCGCGCTCTATCAGATCGGGTATAAATTTTTCTAACCGGCGGCTCATGCTAACAAGCCATGTGATGCTGTCAGCCATGGCGGCATACTCAATGTACGAAACTGCCTGATCACTGGTTTCGTGAAGTATGATGGTTTGAATGCTGGCTGCAAGTTGCTCATAACGCTGATTATTCGCATGTATCAAATTTGAGAATAACAAAAGTAGGATGGAACCGGTTAATTTGTACATAATTTAGTCATTACAAATGAGAAAATTTCGTCGATAGGCACTGCTTGGGAAGCTTGATCTTTTCGTCCTTGATATTCAATGACTGATTGCTTCAGTCCCCGCTCTCCAATAACAATTCGATGCGGAATGCCGATTAACTCCATATCGGCAAACATGACACCAAGCCGTTCGTCTCGATCATCCAGCAACACTTCAATTTGAGCATCCGAGAATTGTTTGTATAGTTTTTCCACAGCATTTTTTACCTGAATGTTTTTTTGCAGGCCAATCGGTATGATTACGAGTTGAAAAGGCGCTATGGCAGTTGGAAAAATAATGCCATGCTCATCGTGATTCTGTTCAATGGCAGCAGCAACAATGCGTGAAATGCCAATGCCATAGCAACCCATTTCCATATATTGGGTTTGACCTGATTCGTCGAGATAGCTGGCTTTCATGGTTTCAGAATATTTTGTGCGCAATTGGAAAATATGCCCTACCTCAATGCCGCGGCAGATCTCCAGTTTTCCTTTGCCGTCTGGAGAAGCATCGCCTGAAACAACATTTCTGATATCGAGAACATGATCGGGTAGCTTGAGGTCGCGGTTAAAATTCACCTGAGTCAGGTGAAAGTCTTCTTCATTGGCGCCACAAACAAAATCACTCATGCCCATGACGGCTTGATCCGCAATGATACAAGCCTCCAAACCAACAGGGCCAATATATCCAGGTATCGTTCCAGTCGCTTGTAGAATATCCTCTTCATTGGCCATTTGAAATTCAGATAAGAAAGGTATTTTCCTGACTTTTAGTTCATTGAGCTGATGATCGCCACGTAAAAGTAATAAAAATATTTTATCATTGGCTTTCACCGCAAGGGTTTTTACGGTTTTCTGTAACGGGATATTTAGAAAATCTGCCACTTCTGCGCAGGTTTTTTTATTAGGTGTCGAGACTTTTTGCATGATGCCATCGGGTATGCTCCGTTCTTGTTGGGGCAGTAGAGATCTGGCCAGTTCAATATTGGCGGCATAATCTGAATCAGGGCAAAATGCGATGGCATCCTCTCCCGATTCTGCTAAAACATGAAATTCATGCGAGCCGCTACCTCCTATTGCGCCAGTATCAGCGGCTACAGCGCGGAATTTCAATCCGAGGCGTGTAAAAATACGGTTATAAGTTTCATACATGAGCTGATAAGTTTGTATCAGGCTATTTTCATTCGTGTGGAATGAATAAGCATCCTTCATCAAGAATTCTCGTGCTCGCATTACACCAAAACGAGGCCGGATTTCATCACGAAATTTTGTTTGTATTTGATAGAAATTAAGGGGTAACTGGCGATAGCTCTTGATTTCTCTACGTGCTATATCGGTAATGATTTCCTCATGAGTTGGACCAAAACAAAAATCATGTTCATGACGATCTTTAATTTTTAGCATTTGTGGTCCGAACACATTCCATCTGCCTGTTTCCTGCCACAATTCTGCCGGCTGTATAGCAGGCATTAGAACTTCTATGGCACCACTTTTATTCATTTCTTCACGAACAATATTTTCAATTTTCCGTAGTATTCTTAGGCCTAATGGCATCCAGGTATATAATCCACTGCCCAAACGCTTGATCAATCCAGCACGCAACATCAGCTTGTGACTGATAAGTTCCGCTTCAGTGGGTGCTTCTTTAAGTGTCGAAATGAAAAATTGCGAGACGCGCATGAGCGATTCCATTATGATAATAAAATTGTGGTGATTTTACCTTGAAATACCCGGCTAGGCATGGGTTAGTCCACATATTATGTGTAGATAATCTATCGTAGATAGGTAAAAGGCTATGGTGAAAGTATGGATTTTGTATTATGGACACTTTTAATCTGTAATGAAGTATGAAAAAATCCATACATTTGATGAGTTAAATGGGCTATTCAAATGATTGATCGTAACGGATATCGCCCCAATGTTGGTATTATCTTGCTGAATTCAAAGAATGAAGTTTTTTGGGGCAAACGTATTAGACAAAATTCTTGGCAATTCCCCCAAGGTGGCATTAAGTCGGGAGAAAGTCCTGAGCAGGCTATGTATCGGGAGTTGACTGAGGAAGTAGGGTTGCGCCCAAATCATGTTGAGATTGTCGGGCGTACGCGGGATTGGTTGCGGTACGAAGTGCCTGACCGGTGGATTAGGCGAGAATGGCGTGGTAATTATAAGGGACAGAAACAAATCTGGTATTTGTTGCGTTTGATAGGACGTGATAGTGACGTTTCACTGCGCGGAAGTGCGCACCCGGAGTTTGATGCCTGGCGTTGGAACCAATATTGGGTTGAGTTAGATTCGGTTGTTGAATTTAAACGCAAAGTTTACAGGCAGGCGTTAACGGAACTATCACGTTTGTTAAAAACAGATCCTTGTCAAAGTATTGGCTATGATAAAAATAAGTTAACCGGGGGAGTGAGGGAATTCCTGACTGATCAACTGGAAGTAAATGAATAGTCCATCTATCGTAGAAAGTTATTCTGCTGTATAAAGCATTAAAGAGCTGTTTGAATTATTCTGTGAACTTTGGAGAAACGAAGTATCGCTACTTCGTTCTGTTTTTATAAAATTCCCATTTGTGGGTGTTTCATCAGGCGTAATCGGCTGCGCCATTACAGCCGTTTTTTTAGGGAGAATACCGATGAAGATACGTACACTGGTTGCATCGCTGCTATCGATTGGCGTTTTTGTCACTTCGATTAATGTTTCAGCCAATGAACCTATCCAACCCATTAAGGCTGCAAAAATAAAAAATGCTGATATGGTTGAGTTGGGTAAAATGTTGTTTTTTGATCCGCGTTTATCAAAATCTGGCTTTATTTCTTGTAACTCTTGCCATAATCTCAGTATGGGGGGGACAGACAATATTCCGACTTCTATTGGCCATGCGTGGCAACAAGGACCTATTAATGCGCCAACTGTATTAAATGCCAGTATGAATTTGGCTCAATTCTGGGATGGGCGTGCTAAAGACTTAAAAGAGCAAGCCGGTGGCCCGATTGCAAATCCGGGAGAGATGGCCTCAACGCATAAAGTGGCTGTTGAAGTATTACAATCCATTCCTCAATATCGCGCCCATTTTGAGAAAGCATTTGGCTCTGATCAGGTTGATATTGATCGGGTAACCAGTGCAATAGCCGCCTTTGAAGAGACTTTAGTAACACCGGGTTCACGCTTTGATAAGTGGCTAGAGGGTGACAAGAAAGCATTGAATCAACAAGAAATGGAAGGATATGAGCTATTTAAGAGTAGCGGTTGTGCCGGTTGTCATAATGGCCCTGCTGTAGGTGGCGCGCTTTATCAGAAATTCGGTGTACATCACCCCTATAAAACAGCAAGCAAAGCGGAAGGCAGAAAAGCTGTTACTGGAAAAGAAACAGACTTAAATGTTTTCAAAGTACCCACTTTGCGTAATATTGAATTAACTTATCCATACTTTCATGATGGTGCGGCGGCAACATTAGAGGATGCTGTAAAGACGATGGGTAAAGTGCAATTAGATCGTGATTTCAACAAGAAGGAAATCGATAGCATAGTTGCTTTCTTGAAAACACTGACGGGTGAGCAACCTGATTTTAAATTGCCTATTTTACCGCCTTCTAATAACAGTACTCCAAGACCTGCTCCATTTTAATTCTTAAAATTTAGATGCAAAAGCAATTTTGTTGAAATTTTATTATTGAAGTGGAAGTCAAAGTACAAACATCCGAGCTGTGTGAGGCTTGGATGTTTGTAACATTGTGATGGCCGGTTCTGCTCGGTTATTATATTTGCACTGACTATAGAATTACCTAAAATAATTGAATTAATACATAGATTTGCTGTATTAGCACAATCTGATGTAGATTTACATTAAAAAATAAAGTAGAGTCGCTATTCCAATAACAAATAATTAGAATAGGGAGTTACCGATGGGTAACAAAGGGCAGTTACTGCAAGATCCGTTTCTAAATATATTACGGAAGGAGCATATTCCGGTATCTATATATTTAGTGAATGGTATTAAATTGCAAGGACAAATTGATTCATTTGATCAATACGTGGTGCTGTTGAAGAACTCAGTTACGCAAATGGTATACAAACATGCCATCTCCACAGTGGTGCCTGCAAGAGCAGTTACTATCCCTATTGAAACAATGGAAACCCATGATACTTAATGCCTGTATTCGGGTATGCATAAATTAAAAGCCACGAATACAGCTATCTTAGTTAGTCTCGATTTTGGTTCTGGTAGTGGTACACAAGATGATCGCCTGCAAGAGTTACAACAGTTAGCTATTAGCGATAAGATTCAAGTGGTGGCGGTAGTTGAAGGCAAACGCTCCCACCCTGATTCTGCAACCTATGTTGGGAGCGGAAAAGTTGATGAGATAGCGCAGGCCATCATACGAACTGATGCGTCTCTGGTTATATTTAACCATGACTTATCTCCAGCTCAGCAACGTAACTTATCCTTACGCTTTAACTGCAATATTATTGATCGAACCAGTTTGATTCTGGATATTTTTGCTCAAAGAGCCAAAAGCTATGAAGGAAAGCTGCAAGTGGAACTGGCACAGCTTGAGCATCTTGCAACCCGTCTCGTGCGTGGGTGGACGCATCTTGAACGACAAAAGGGCGGTATTGGTTTGCGAGGACCTGGTGAAACGCAATTAGAAACAGATCGCCGGTTAATTAGAAAGCGAGTTAAATTACTTAAAGAGAAACTATCTAATCTTCAACGTCAGCGTAATGTTCAAAGACGATCAAGGCAGCGTATGCAAGTACTGTCGGTATCCATTGTCGGTTATACCAACGCGGGGAAATCGACACTGTTTAATAAATTGGCACGCACACAATCATATGTCGCTGATCAGTTATTTGCTACGCTGGATACAACGACACGAAAATTATTTCTTGCAGAAGGTAGTTCGGTAGTAATTTCAGATACAGTGGGATTTATTCGAGAATTACCGCATACACTGATAGCAGCTTTTCGCGCAACGCTTGAAGAAACTACGCAGGCCGATATACTGCTGCACGTGGTAGATGCCAGCAACCCCAATCGTGATGAACAAACTGGAGAGGTTAATAGAATCTTAAAAGAAATCGGTGCTAATGATATTCCTCAAATTTTAATCTTAAATAAGATTGATCTGAATAATATGGCAGCAGATAGCAAGGGTTGCACACGGGATGAGTATGGTAGAATATCACGCATTCGGTTAAGTGCAAAGACTGGTGATGGTCTCGAGTTTGTGAGACAAGCATTGGAGGAGGCAATCGTAGAGAACTCCGAGAAAGCGTATGAGAAATCTACAGATATTAAGAAAGTAATTGGAGGTTGTGCTACGGTACAAGAACTTTTTTGAACGAACGGAACAGGAATTATTATGGGATTAAATGATCCACAATGGGGAAAAAACAAAGGCGATTCTGGTCCACCAGATCTGGACGATGTGCTGCGTAATGTCAATAAAAAGATCAATAATATTTTTGGACAAAAGAAAGGCGGCGGCGGGGGCGACGAGGGTTCGCGTGGCAAAGGTCCTAAGCAACAGAGTGGCGGTAATATTGCGTTGATTTTGGGTTTGCTGGCGGTAGTGTGGCTGGCTAGCGGATTTTATATTGTGGACGAGGGCCATAGAGGTGTTGTGCTGCGTTTCGGTCAATATTCTGACACTACGCCGGCAGGCTTGCGCTGGCATTTGCCTTATCCCGTTGAGAAAGTTGAAATAGTGAATGTCAGCCAGGTTCGTACGGTTGAGATTGGTTACCGTAATAATGTAAGAAGTAAAGTACTCAGAGAAGCGTTAATGTTGACCGATGATGAGAACATTATCGATATTCAGTTTGCTGTGCAATATATCCTGAATAATCCAGAGAATTTTCTCTTTAAAAATAGAAATCCTGATGAAGCAGTTCTTCAGGCGGCTGAAACCGCAATTAGAGAAGTAATTGGTAAAAGTAAAATGGACTATGTCCTTTATGAAGGCCGTGAGCAAGTTGCTGCCAATGCAACACAATTGATGCAAAGGATTCTGGATCGCTATGAAATTGGTATTTCTATCAGTAGAGTAACAATGCAAAATGCACAACCGCCTGAGCAAGTTCAGGCTGCATTTGATGATGCAGTAAAAGCAGGACAAGATAGAGAGCGGCAAAAGAATGAAGGTCAAGCTTATGCTAATGATGTGATTCCAAGGGCTGTGGGTAATGCCGCCCGATTGATTGAAGAGTCTGAGGGTTATAAACAAAGAGTCATTGTTAGCGCAGAGGGTGATGCCAGTCGTTTTGAACAAATTCTTACTGAATATAGTAAAGCACCCAAAGTCACACGTGAGCGTTTGTATCTGGATATGATGCAACAGGTACTTTCTAATACCAGTAAGATTGTTGTTGATCAGAAGAATGGTAATAACCTGCTGTATTTGCCGCTAGATAAATTAATGAATATGAGCGGATCTACGCCAGTCTCGCCTGTAGCCGTACAGCCTGCGGTACAGGAAGTAATGCCTGATAGCAGTATACGGCCACGAGAATCTTTTCGTAGTCGCGAACGGGAGATAAGATAGATGAAAAATTTTACATCAGTATTTTCAGGCATCATCATTGCAATATTTTTTCTGGGTAGCTCGGCGATCTATATTGTTGACGAGCGACAACAAGCAATTCTGTTCCAGTTGGGAGAAGTTATCGATGTTAAAACCGAACCCGGCTTGTATTTCAAGATTCCTATCGCACAAAATGTACGTTATTTTGAAAAACGTATCTTGACAATGGACACAGAAGAACCTGAACGTTTTATTACTTCAGAGAAAAAGAATGTTCTCGTAGACCTGTTTGTGAAGTGGCGGATTATAGATGTAAAACAATATTATATCAGTGTGCGTGGTGATGAAGGACTGGCACAGACGCGCTTGGCGCAAACTATAAACGCAAGCTTGCGTGATGAATTCGGTAATCGCACTGTTCATGATGTAGTCTCAGGTGAGCGTGATGTCATTATGGAGATTATGCGTCAGAAGGCAGACGCTGATGCTCGTTCGATTGGGGTAGAAGTCGTTGATGTACGTTTAAAACGCGTGGATTTGCCTCAGGAAGTGAGTGAATCTGTTTATAGACGTATGGAAGCAGAACGCAAAAGAGTGGCCAATGAGTTACGTTCTACGGGCGCTGCTGAATCTGAAAAGATTCGTGCTGATGCCGATCGGCAGCGTGAAATCTTACTGGCAGAAGCTTATCGTGAAGCTCAGAAAACGATGGGTGATGGCGATAGTCAGGCAGCTGCAACCTATGCCGCATCTTTTCAGAAAGATGCGGAATTTTATGCTTTCTGGCGCAGTATGGATGCTTATAGACAATCTTTCAAGAACAAAGGGGATATGATGGTTCTTGAACCTACGTCTGATTTCTTTAAATATTTAAAAAATCCTGCTATTAATAAATAA
>CAKKRO010000123.1 GCA_919902625.1 Nitrosomonadaceae bacterium | reverse complement strand
AATTATAACACAAGCCAGTCTGCACAGGTCAATCAAAGTCTGCGGCACCGCTTAATATGTTGATACAGAAATCAGCATTGCGACAGATGATCGCTCCATCGGGTTTGTTTATGCCGCTGCCAGGCGGTTTCCTTTTTAAGGACTGCCTCGATGATCTGCAGAATACTGTTCACATTAACCGGCTTGTCTTGTTGCTTAACATTTCCGGTTAAATTAGCCTGCGGTAACTTCCCGCGTTGATAATAAGACCATATCTCCGCAGCATAATCGGATTGCGCTAATTCTGGAGCGAACCGGCTGAAATAAGCGGTTAGATTATCGATATCACGCTTGATCATATTGCGTGCGTGATAATTGCCTGCTGCATTAACCGCTTGAGGCAAATCAATAATCACAGGACCCTGGCTATTCACCAGCACATTGTATTGCGATAAATCACCATGAACAATTCCGGCGCAAAGCATCTGCACAATCTGCTTGATCAACACCTGATGATACTCACGCGCCTGTTTGGGAGTAAGTATTAAATCGCTCAATCGTGGCGCCACATTTCCTTCCGAATCTGTGATCAGCTCCATCAATAAAACACCGGCAAAGAAATTATAGAATTTCGGCACACGCACACCGGCAGCGCCCAAGCGGCATAGCATGTCAATCTCAGTGCTTTGCCACGCTTCCTCACGCGCGCGATGACCATAATGACTGCCCCTTTCCATCGCCCAGGCACGGCGGCTGTTTCTAACCTTGCGTCCTTCGGTATAAATGGAGCGCTGCTGGAAATTACATTTATTACTTTCCTTGTATACTTTAGCGCAGTGAATATTCTCTCCACAGCGCACCATATAAATCATGGCTTCTTTACCGCTCATCAGCTGGCATATCACACTATCAATCAAACCTTCTTCAATTAATGGCTCAAGTCGTTTAGGTATTCTCATGGGTTAGTTTATGTAGGCGTACTTTGATGCTTTTATACGCTTTTCATCCTCCTGCATTGTAATGAAAATAATTTTCAATCCCCGTCGTGGCATTCAATAACTACTTCAATTTGAATCCACCTCGTCGAACAGATTGTAGGAAGAATAATTTCTTTTTGGAATGTGACATATTGTCGCGCGACAATTTGTCACACGGTGGTTTTATCATCAAAACCCAGTATAAATTTACGCCACCGGATCTG
>CAKKRO010000122.1 GCA_919902625.1 Nitrosomonadaceae bacterium | reverse complement strand
AAGAAAATATCACGGCTTACTGTGTGGCAGTATCCGGGCACAGTGAATTTTCCAAGCTGTATATCCCCAAATTCATTCCGGGCGGGAATCGGTCCCAGTTTGGAAAAGAAGATATCGGTCACATGAAAATGTCCGCGACGCATACTCAGGGTATGTTTGGTGTGACATTGGATGATTTGTGCGGTCAATGGGGTTTTCCCTATCCCAATTATATTAAGATTGATGTGGATGGGATTGAAATCGCCATTCTTAAGGGAGCCAAATCTGTGCTGGCACATCCTAACCTGAAGTCGGTTATTGTCGAACTGGGTACGCCGGAAGAGCAGGAAGCTGCAATTGCCTTAATGCAACAGGCCGGTCTCGAAGTAAAGCGCAGATCTACGAAGAACTGGGGTGAGACGTGTTTGGTATTTGAGAGAGTTTAAGCTGTCGAAATGTGTACTCCGGTTCTTTCATCATTAATAAATCTTTCATGAAATGAAGGCGCTTTTTTTTCTTCGCCATTATAACGATATCGATCACATTACCCCGGTCATATTCAAGTGGGTGGATTCCGGCCACTGCTGCGATGTCGTTTTGATCGGCAGCGCACAGTTTATGACAGATTTTCGCATTGAATTTTTAAGTAAACTCAGCGGCGTGCGTATTGTTCATATTCGTAACCTGCTATCTCCCATCGAGTTCATCCGATGGCGTTTCCAAATGCTGCTGCTGGTGCGCAGCTCGCAGTACTCTTTTCTGGGGCCGCTGGTCAGATCGCTGGCCCAAATTTATGATTCCAAGCGGCGTGAACCAATCTGGTGGCAAACCGCCGAGCGGCTGCTGGCATATAGCTTTAAAGGGGTTGATGCAGGGGTCATCACATTTGATTGGATTGAAAGAAATTCCGCGATATGCGTTGAATGGGTTGAAATAGTGGTATCGATGGCGCGTGCCAAGGGCTTGGGGACTGTTTCCTTGCCGCATGGCGATAGTCCGCATGCAAGCCAATTGATACGGCGCGGTGAATGGGTTCTTAAGCCCGATACTTCTTTTTTGGCCGCCGGTATGTTTGATAAGGTAGTCGTGCCCAATGAGTTGTGTTCCAAACGTTTTCGCTCACTGCTGGATGATAATAAGATCGCGGTATTGGGGTCGCCGCGTTATTGTGATGAATGGCTGGCCAGGCTGGATCAATTATTGCCGCCATCCCCGTTAGTCAGATCGGACAGCCGGCTTAAGGTTGTCATGTTCCTGAGAAAGGCGAACTTTACAACGTTCTGGGAAGAAGTCAGCGAGATTGTGCAGATGATTGCTGCTTTTCCTGGGGTGGAATTGGTCATCAAGCCGCATACCCGTGGCGGATGGAAACAATCCTTGACTAAAGACGCGACATTGCGTCAACTGCCTAATGTCACGATGGCGGATGATGCGGTACATTCTGTCCACTTAATGAAATGGGCGGATGTCATTATTGATCTGGCGACATCCGTTGTGTTTGAAGCGGTGAAGGCAAGAAAACCTGTGATGGCCGCAGATTATCTGCACGCCAGCCGCTCTGCCATTGCGCTGTATATGCCGGAGGCGGAATTGCGCTGCCGTGATGATGTATACAACGCAATTAAGCAATTTCTGTCGATTGGTTGTGATTCTTTTTATGTGGAAGAACATCGCCAGCATTTTCTGCAGGAAATGCTGGATGTGGGGGGCGCGGATGTATTACCTCGTTATGTTAAGCTACTGGAAGATCAAGCACTGAAAAAATAAATCTTGTCTGTGTATCCAGCATTGGTGTCATTTAGTAATTTCTTCAGGATCGTTATCAATTAATTATGAATGAACTGGCCATGCAGTCTGTTGATGTCGTCATACCCGTATACAATGCGCCAGAATTGACAAAGCGTTGCATTGATTCCGTTGTTACTCATCTGGGTCAATCGATCGGCGCTGTTTATATTCAGGATGATGCGTCGGATACTGAAACACGCGAGATGCTTGGTAGCCTGGGCTATGAGAAAATTCAGGTGTATCACGCAGTCAAAAATCAAGGATTTGGTAAATCAGTTAATGACGCAGTGGCGCGTTCCGATGCAGATTTGGTGTTGGTGCTTAATTCCGATACGGAGATTCATGAGAATTTTTTGCCCCTGTTATGTGCGGCTTTTGATGCTGATCCACGATTGGCAGTGATCAGTCCCATACATGATAAGTCTGCCAACTATGGTCGATACTTGCGTCACCCCGGCGGGCATATCGCCACCTATCGATTCAAAGGCTATGCATTCCTGATTCGCCGCAATATTTTTCTGGAAATGGGCGGATTTGATCTGATTTATGGCCGTGGTTATTTTGAAGATATTGACCTGGGCCGCCGGCTGGATCAGCAGGGGTGGCGTATTGGGCTGCAACCGGGTGCCTATATTCATCATAAAAGCGGCGGATCGTTTGGACGCGGCCGATCCTACCGGTTATTGGCAGAGCGCAATCGCACACTTTATCTTTTGCGTTATCCTGATGCACATCGCAATATCCTGTTGGTTTCAGGCTACCGCACCCTGGCTGATCTGCCCGTTGAACTGACTGACGCCATTGAAGGGGTGTTCCGGCAAGGTGGTGGCATTCATTGGCTGACGCCGTTGCCATTACCGCAGTTATCTTGTCTGCAGTTGCGTAATAGCCCGGCAAGTATCCAGATGATCATCAAGCTGATGTTGCGTGGCTGGTCACGTGAGGACAAGCGTATTTCCGCAGTTTGGATATTGCCCGGTGTTCCCGCCTTGTTGCGCATATTATTAGCTTTGCTTGTCCGTGTGCGTAAGCTGGAAGTCCGGCAGTGGGAGATGGGATTGCCTGAACTTGCAGATCTGCTGCCTGATAACCGGCAGGATTTATCGGTTAGACCCATTCCGGGAGAAGAATCCACCAAGCAGAATCCAGAATAGCTGCGGCTTCTGAGCTTTTCGCCATTAAAGGATTAGTTTATGGAAAAAATATCGATGGATGGGTTTCATGCAAGCTAGTATTGCACAGCGCGAACTCTTTATAAGATTTGCACTGGTCTTTATCTGCTTGGGATTCTGGCGCAGCGAGTTGAATTTTATTTCTTTCCCTCTATTAATAACAGCCTGGTTAATGGATGGCGGGTTGTGCCGATTTAAGCAGACAATCGGAGAACCGTTGATACAAGCGATTCTTCTGCTATGCACGCTGTTGCTCATCGGCTTGTCATGGAGTGAATTGCCAGTCGATGGACGGATGAAATGGCTGAAGTACTTCATGTTATTGATCTTTATACCATTTTATTCTCTTTTAAATAAAGAACGCTTGCCGTGGGTGATAGGCGGGTTGCTGGCGAGCTATTGGGGCGTTCTGGCCATCGGTATCTACCAGTGGCTTGTTATGGGCGTTCAGGGTATTCCGCTGCTGGGAATGTCTTATCTGAGTTTTTCAGCCATGCTCGGGATAGGAGTCGTCGTGGTGATTTGTCTGGCCGGCTTGAGTCAATCCAAGAAGCTGGAAATATTGCTGTGGATTGCTGCGCTTGCATTAATATCAGTTCAGTTCTACCAGAGCGGACGAGGATTTCTGTTGGCGACGCTGATAACCGTATTATTTTTGGTTTTCTTGCGCTATAAGATGGCGGTCAGGAAATTTGTGGTTGTTTCTATATCCATATTGATGATTGCTTCGATCTTTGCTTATAGCAGTCCTGTTTTTCAGGATCGATGGGCTCAATTCAGCAGTGATATCAGACTATTGCAACAAGGTAACTACAGTTCCAGTTTGGGGTATCGGCTTGCTATGTGGGATGTCGGCTTGCATGGTATTGCTGAGCGCCCGTTAGGTCATGGCACAGGAGCGGCTGAAAGCTATTTTGAAAGTACAATTTTAACGTATAAGAACGGACTTTATAAGGATTTGCCGGAGTTCCAGAAAACTTCTCATTATCATAACGACTGGATTGAAATCGGTATGCATATCGGTATTCCCGGGATGCTGGCTTTGCTGTTCCTTTTCTGGGGCTGGTATCAATCATTGAATAGAAATCGTTTGGGTATACTGGGGATTGGCTTGGTGAGCTATATTTTTCTGTCCGGACTCACTGAAACTTTTATCATCTTTAGTAGAACTCAAATTTTATTGCTGATCATTACAGCGATTGCTATAAGCTGGCAAAGAGAGGCGCGTTGATTATTTTTTATTTAGCAGGCGTATTTCAACCCAATAAAAATCTGATATCAGATTAACAAGGGATGGCGTTACCATGGAAGATATGCGGAGCTTGAACAAAATTACAATGCGGAAAGATCCGATCGGCACTGAACCACAATCTGTTTGTTACCTATGTGGCAAGGATGGAAAGACGCTTTATCGCAATCTTGTCGATCATCTTTTTGGCGCGCCGGGGGAGTGGACCTTTAAACAGTGCTCCGATCCTAATTGTGGCCTCATCTGGCTGGATCCACGACCAGTTTTAAGTGAGATCGGGAAAGCCTATCAGAATTACTATACGCATGGCCAAGCAAATAATGCGCAGCAAACCCGGCTGGCACGCATAATCCGTCCCGTTCTGCATACAATGAGTATTGTTTTGCTGGGCTTGCGTGTTGAACGCCAGCGATACAAACGTATGTATCTGGATCAAATTCCAACGGGCCAGCTATTGGAAGTGGGGTGCGGTAATGGGAAAAGATTGGCGCGAATGCAGGCATTGGGTTGGGATGTGACGGGGCAGGAGATTGACCCGGTGGCGTCCGAATATGTGCGCACAGTGAGAGGTATCCATGTGCATGTGGGGCCGCTTGAAACAATGAATGCTCCTGAAAAATATGACGTTGTGATTATGAGTCATGTAATTGAACATGTGCATGATCCAATTGCTCTTTTAACAACCTGTTATCAGATGCTTAAGGAGAACGGCTTGCTGGTGTTGCTGACCCCCAATGCGGCAAGCTATGGTCACCGCAAGTTTGGTGTGGCTTGGCGTGGTCTTGAGCCACCCAGGCATCTGCATTTGTTTGCTTGCAAAACTTTGATTCAAGTGGCACAAAGAGCAGGTTTTGACCGCAATCAATGTTGGACGACACCCATCGGCGCCGATGGGATTGGTCAGAGAAGTTTATTATCAGAGGAAACAACTCAGGGCGGACGGCAATTAATCACTACGCGTGATGTTTTGAGAGGGTTCTGGTTCCAACTTGCTGCCAGCCAGGTTTTTCGAGCCGATAAAAATTCTGGTGAAGAATGTGTATTAATGGCTACAAAGTAATCAATTGGGTATTAATTTTCTGTTTCTTAGAAGAAAAAAGTGAACGGTATGCAATCTCCAGCTACAGATAATCCATCGGTTTTGATTCCTGTTAATCCGGTTATTGAAAACTATATGCGGAATTTGATCGGACAAACTGATCATCCCGTATTAATGGAAATGGAGAAATTGGCGAAACAGAGAGATTTTCCGATTGTTAACCGCCTGGTTGGTGTTTTTCTTGAGATACAAGCGAAGATGATTAACGCAAAGCGGGTATTTGAATTTGGTAGTGGCTATGGTTACTCGGCATTCTGGTTTGCAAGGGCTGTGGGTGTTGACGGTTGTGTCATTTGTAGTGATAGTGATGCAATGAATCGCGAACGGGCAGAAAAATATCTTTCCGCTGCTGCTTTATGGAGGCATATAGAATTTCATGTGGGTATGGCGCAGGATGTTTTTGCACAGACAGACGGTTTGTTTGATATTTGTTATAACGATGTCGATAAAGAGGCTTATCCGGAAATCTGGCAGATGGCCAAGAGCAGGATCCGTTCAGGCGGGCTCTATATCGCCGACAATGCTTTGTGGAGCGGGCGAGTCGCCATGGGCGATACCGATGTTGTGCTTGGCTCGACCGAAGCGATGATAGCGCATAACCGATTGATTTTTAATGATCCCGGGTTTGATGCATTTATTAATCCAACGCGTGACGGTGTCATTGTTGCGAGAAAAAAATAATAAATAACAATGCCTAAGAGATCAGCAACGAATTGCACACTGGATTTATCGGGTTGTATCAGGTGTTTCAGGCAGTGATTCTCATGGCGATTTGATGGATTAATTGGTATAGTTATCATTTCTCGCTTATAGACGGGCATGCTGATAGGATGTTCTGCTTACTGTAATTCACATGTTTTTTAAGGAAATAAAATAATATGCAAATTCATGTTTATGATACTTATGTTAAAGCTAAAGATGGGCATACAATGCATTTCGACGTATTCACCGCAGTGAAAGACGATCAGAAAGCTGTTGAATATGCCAAACAATGGCTTGTTTCAATAGATGAAGGTGATGCGGTTGTCACCAGTAAGGAATGTAGCTTCTGCCATAGCCAGAGTGCGCCCGCTGATGTGATTGATGCGATCAACAGGAATGGTTTTTATATTTACAAGATGGAAGGCTGTAAATAATTTAGATCAAAGATATTCCTGTCTTGATTTTGAGCAATCACTAAAATCGTATCGATCCTAATTCAAGGTTTCCAAAATGAAGCTAAAATTAATAATTTCTGGTGCTGTCTTTATGCTGTGTAGCTCAGTTCAGGCTTCAGAGCCAAAGCTGATTGGAGAGCATGGTGACTGGGCGGCCTATATGTTTATGGAAAACAATAGCAAGGTCTGCTACATGGTTAGCCAACCTAAGAAAACAGAAGGGAATTACACAAAGCGAGGTGACGTATTTGCTTTGATAACACACCGCCCGGCTGAAAAGAGTAGAGATGTTTTTAGTTATATTGCCGGCTATGCATACAAACCTGGCAGTGAAGCTACAGTGACGGTCAATAACCAGAACTTCCGCCTTTTTACTCAGGATGATTCAGCCTGGGCTCCTGATGAGGCAACCGATAATAGAATAGCGGATGCCATAAAGCGTGGAAATTCTCTGGTGGTTAAGGGTGCGTCAGCACGTGGCACAGCAACTGTTGATACTTTTGGGTTGAGTGGCTCATCGTCCGCTTATAAAGCGATCTCATCCGAATGTGGTGTGAAATAACATACTATTATTAAAGGACTTGTCATTGACCTGGAATTCTTATTCTTATAAAAGTGGCAGGGAAAGATTATATGAGTGACAAGATAGTCATCTACCAAAAACCCACTTGCAGTAAATGCAGGGCAACATTGACGCTACTTAAGGATAGCGGTGAGGAATTTGAATCAATTGATTATTATGAAACACCGCTAACAGTTGATAAATTAAGAGAACTCATTCAGAAACTAAATATGCCGGTACGTGATATTTTGCGTAAAGATGAGCCATTGGCGCGTAATTTAGATACTGTATCGGACGATGAATTAATTAAAGCGATGGTGGAGAATCCGGATTTAATTCAGCGTCCTATAGTGGTACGTGGTAGCAAAGCTAAATTATGCCGGCCACCAGAGAATGTTTTGGAGTTACTTGAATAGAGATAGGCGTGTATCCGATACAGTCTTGTATAGATTTAATTGATACGTCGATTAAATTCTGATCGCCGATTTTGCATAAAGAAGCCGTCCATTGTGAGATCAATGTACGGCTTCTTGTTTTAGGAATCTGTGGTTTTTTTGAACTGATTATTCAGCAGCCGTTTCCTGTGAAGTAGCGTTCTGCATTGCTTGTGCTGAATTTTTGCTACCAGCGCGAGCAGGTAATTTTTCCCGGATACGGGCTGATTTGCCGGCACGATCTCTGAGATAATAAAGTTTTGCGCGGCAAACTGCGCCACGACGCTTAATTTCGATACTTGCTATCAATGGAGAATATGTCTGGAAGGTACGTTCCACGCCTTCTCCACTTGAAATTTTGCGAACTGTAAAGGCTGAATTCAAGCCGCGATTGCGCTTGGCTATCACAACACCTTCGTAAGCCTGTACACGTTTGCGCTCCCCCTCAACTACATTAACGTTAACAATGACTGTATCTCCGGGAGAGAAATCAGGTATTACTTTGTTAAGGCGTTTTATTTCTTCAGCTTCTAATTGATCAATTAAGTTCATATCTTTTCCTTATTTACCGATTTCTACCTGGATTTACAGGATTGTTTAAATACTTCTAAAAGCTTTTCTTCTTCTACCGTCATGCCGTGTGCAAATTTTAACTCAAATAAATCAGGTCGTTTTAGCCATGTTCTGCCAAGTGCCTGTTGTAATCGCCAGCGGCGGATATGGGCATGATTGCCTGATATCAATACCTCGGGTACCTGACTGTCTTTATACATTTCAGGACGAGTGTAGTGTGGATAGTCTAATAGCCCATCCACAAATGAGTCCTGATTTGCTGATTCCGGATCACCCAATGTTCCTGGAATTTGCCTGACTATGCAATCAATCAATACCATTGCAGCCAGTTCACCGCCTGAGACTACATAGTCGCCAATAGAAATCTCCATATCCACTTGACGCATGATCAAGCGCTCATCTATTCCCTCATACCGCCCACAGAGCAAAATCAATCCAGGTAATATGCTAAGTTGTTTGACCATCTGATGATCAAGCCGCTTTCCCTGTGGTGACAGATAAATAACCTTGGGGCTCCCGATACCCAGCGCGGTTTGCCTGATTCTGGCTTGTATGATGGCATCTTCTAGTGGTTGTGCCATCATGACCATCCCTGGGCCTCCACCATAGGGACTGTCATCTACAGTACGATAATTATCTTGGGTAAAGTCACGCGGATTCCATGTGCTGAGCTGAAAGATGTTGTTTCTGTTTGCCTTTCCTGTTACGCCATATTGAGTAATGGCATTAAACATTTCTGGAAATAATGTGATGACATCACACTCAAAAGGCATTGTTCGTCACCTTAATAATCTATACCCCAGTCAACGATGATCCGAGAAAGCTTCAAATCCACTTTTATGATAACTTGCTCGATAAAAGGAATGAGAACTTCTCTTTCTTCTTTACCTGCGTGCTGTATGCGTAACACATCATTTGCGCCTGTTTCAAGCAATCCTGTAACCTTACCTAATTTTTCGCCGGTTAAGTTAACAACCTCGGCGCCAATCAAATCTGACCAGTAATAACCGAGATCTCCGCCTTCCGGTAAAACAGGCAATTGACTGCGGGGAATTGCGATTTGCATGCCCTTAAGTCTCAAAGCCTGTGTGCGGTCAGTATATCCCTTTAATTTTGCGTTTAAAGTGTTGCCATTAATACGGGCGGTCACAACTTGTACTTCCTGCCATTCGCCATTTTCCTTGCTGAGACACCATGATGAATATTCAAGTAATCCGTCAGTATACTCAGTATAAGGATAAACCTTTACCCAGCCAGAAATACCAAAGGGGCCCGTAATATGACCCATCACTGTCATTGGTATAGCCGGTTTTTCTGTATTAGTTATTTGCAGGCGCTTCTTTATTGATTGCAAATTGTTTAATCAACCGGGTTGCTGTTGCCGATAATTGAGCCCCTTTGGATTGCCAATAAGCAATTCGATCCAATTGGACTCGTAGCGTTTCTTCGCCACCAATAGCCCTCGGATTATAAAACCCCACGCGCTCTATAAACCGGCCATCACGCGCATCGCGAGAATTTGCTACAACCATATTAAAAAACGGACGTTTCTTGGCCCCACCTCTTGCCAATCTGATAATAACCATATTTTTGCCTATAAGCCTATAATTACACGAAGTCTAAATTCAAAGAACCGTCAATTTTACAGTAATTTCTGTAGCTCTGACAAGTGCTAAAATAAGCAGGCTTATTGTAATTCTCCGTTCAATTGACAGAAATGAAGAGGGGGTATGCATGATTTTTTATAATGGAATTTATTAATTTGTTTCCGAAATTTCCCAAAGATTCTATTATTGATGAATCAAATCAGTGCGTTTCATGTGGTCTGTGTTTGCCGCATTGCCCGACTTACCGGTTGTTAAAATCAGAAGCTGATTCTCCGCGGGGACGGATTGCTTTGATGAACGGGGTTGCTAATGGGTATATTCCCTTGAATGCACGATTTATTCAGCATATGGATCGCTGTTTGACGTGCCGGGCTTGTGAAGCGGTTTGCCCTAATCATGTCCGATATGGGCATTTAATGGATGAAGCTCGTGCGCTGATTGCAGATCAATCAAAGTCTTTCGTAACAAGCCAAAAGCCGGGAACAAGAGCTGTGCTGGAGAGGCTGTTGCTTACCCGGCCTGCGCGCCTGGATCGTTTACGCGGGTTGTTTTATTTCATGCAGAGAAGGGGCCTATTGCAATGGCTGCGAAAATTAAATTCATTCGAGAAAAATAAATTACTTAAATTTATTGTGCAACTTCCTCTGGTTAAATTTCCCTATGCGGCAGATGTAAATAATAAGCATGCCATTCGTAATATCTGGAAAGAAGTTTATCCTGCGCAAGGAAAAAAACGCGGGGAAGTTGGTTTGTTTTTAGGTTGTGTGGCGCGGATAACGGATGTTGCTACATTAAATTCGAGTATTTATGTGTTGAATCGCTTGGGCTATACCGTTTATGTTCCGCCTCATCAAACTTGCTGTGGCGCCATACATCAACATAGTGGCGCACCAAAAATGGCTGCTGCATTGGCACAGCAAAACAAGTCGGTTTTTAGTGAGGCCGCTGTAAGCGCAATTATCAGTACAGCTTCAGGGTGCGGTGCGCAGTTGCTTGAATCTGGAGTGGGTGATGGTCATGGGTCGTCTGCAAAATCCGTTTATGCTGGAAATAAGCGCGTGTTATCAAGTATTGCGGATATCAGTCAATTTCTGGTTGCAGCAGAAGGATGGGAGGATGTCGAAATATCACCATTGCCGCAAAAAATTCTGGTGCATGATCCCTGCAGCTTGCGTAATGTATTGTGTAAGCAAAGATATCCCTATGAATTGATTTCACGTATACCTGATGTACAAGTTGCGCCTGTGGCGGGTAATGATCAGTGCTGCGGTGCTGCGGGGACTTATTTTATTGATCAGCCCGAGATCGCAGGTATGCTACTGGATGATAAGATATCCACTCTGGCGGAAAGTGGCGCTAGATACCTGGTAACTTCAAATATTGGTTGCTCAATGCATATTGCCAATGGATTGTACGAGAAAAAAATACCGATAGAAGTATTGCATCCGGTTACATTGCTGGCAAGGCAAATGGGTTTGGAATTATAATGACGATCAATTCTTATGTGGCTTATGCTGTTTGGTTGCTAGAAGATATTGATGCGATTGAAAACTTACCTGAGAAATAAATAACCACTCCCGAGGATCGGCCTATAATGGATACCCGTCTCATTTATTCATAATGAGGTAAATATGATTAATATTGATAAGCTGATTATTGGTTTTGACAGTGCACTGCGTACTCTGCTGACGCCGGCTCAGACTTTGCGGCCTGTTCCCGGTAATGAACTGCCGGAAGTTGAACTGACTGATACGGAAAAACAGTTGTCTTGTGCCTTGATGCGTGTGAACCATGTCGGTGAAGTTTGTGCGCAAGCCTTGTATCAAGGGCAGGGATTAACAGCGCGCAACGAAACAGTGCAGCAAACACTGATGCAGGCTGCACGCGAAGAGACGGAACATCTGGCGTGGACTGAGCGCCGTATCGCTGAATTGGGCGGGCGTAAAAGCTTGCTTAATCCGCTCTGGTATGGCGGGTCTTTTGCCATCGGTGTCGTGGCGGGAATGTTGGGAGACAAATGGAATCTGGGATTCCTTGCTGAAACAGAGCAACAAGTAGGCGCCCATTTGGCGGGGCATTTGCAGCGTTTGCCAAATAACGATGAAAAAAGCCGTGCTATTGTGACACAAATGAAAATTGATGAAGCCAGTCATGCAACCATGGCGTTGTCTCATGGTGGTGCAGAATTACCGTTACCGGTAAAATTTACAATGAAACTCGGGTCAAAAATAATGACCCAAACGGCCTATTGGGTTTGAATGAAAATTCACACTATCTCACAAACAATTGAATATGAAGCAAGAAAAACAGAAACGATGATGCAATAAGCCCATAGAAAGCTCCGCTATGCAAGATATTAATCTGACACATCATTTTTTAATTGCGATGCCCACTATGGCGGACTCCATATTTTCCAGGACATTGACGTATATTTGTGAGCACAATGAACAGGGTGCGATTGGCATCGTCATCAATCGGCCCACTGACCTTACTTTGGTCAATCTTTTTAAACAATTAGGTATTCCGCAAACGATAGATTCTCCTGTTGAGACAGTGCCTGTGCTTTTTGGCGGGCCTGTGCAGCTGGATTGCGGATTTGTGTTACATCATCCCATAGGCAAATGGCAGTCTACGCTGGTTGTAAATCAAGAAATAGGTTTAACGACATCACTGGATATCTTAAAAGCCATAGCCAATGAGGATGGACCGGATCAGGCGCTGATCGCATTAGGTTATGCGGGCTGGGCTGCGGGTCAAATTGAACATGAATTGGCACAAAACGCATGGTTGACGGTGCCAGCTTCGCCGGATGTGATATTCGATCTGTCTTCTGAAGAAAGACTACCTGCAGCAATGCGGCTGCTGGGTGTTAATTATGCAAATTTGTCCAATGAAATTGGACATGCATAAATAATATTTCGAATGACAGAGAATCACATTGATGTGCAATCGGAATGTCAAATGCCCAAACAACTTCCTGAGGGAACTGTATTGGCTTTTGATTTTGGGAAAAAACGCATTGGTGTGGCGATTGGCAATAACATGCTGAGGATAGCTCAACCACTTGTAACCATTGATTGTGAAGTCACCGATCAGCGTTTTGCTATGATTGCTAAACTGATCGAAACTTGGCAGCCAGTTTTGCTGGTAGTGGGATTACCTATGCATAGTGATGGAACGGCGCATGAACTGACACAATTAAGTCAGCGTTTTGCGCGCCGTTTGGCGGGACGTTTTAATATCCCAGTCTTTTTGAAAGACGAACGTTACACCAGCCAAACGGCCAGTGCCGCGTTACGAGAAGCAGGTATTACAGGAAGGAAACAAAAATCAGTGCTTGATCAGATAGCAGCACAGCAAATACTTCAATCATTTTTTGATGAACAACATGCAATTACCCGACGCTGAAGTTTTATTCAAGAGTCTCGCTAAAAAAATACAGTCAGATGTAGGCAAGGATTTTGCGCTCGTGGGTATTTACACAGGGGGGGTGTGGTTGGCCGAACGGTTGCATCAGGAACTGGCGATTACACAACCGTTAGGCACGCTGGATGTATCATTTTATCGCGATGATTTCGATAAAATCGGCTTGCATTCCCAAGTCAAGCCATCGGAAATACCCTTTGAGGTAGAAGGGGCGCATATTATATTAGTGGATGATGTGCTTTATACGGGACGCACAATTCGCGCAGCAGTCAATGAGTTGTTTGATTACGGCCGCCCCGCTTCTATTAGCCTGGCCACATTGGTTGACCGGGGAGGCAGGGAATTGCCGATCGCCGCTCAATATATTGGCATAGAACTTGAGTTGCCTGCAGATAAAATGTTGGTATTGAAACGTGAGGATAACGGAAAGTTAAGTCTGGATTTGTACGACAAGAGCTTTGCAGAATGATCAATAGGAATCCACAACTGGATGAAAATGGTGTGTTGCAGCATTTGCTGACAACGGAAGGATTGCCCGCTTCCATATTGCTGCACATATTGGATACCGCTGAATCATTCGTGGGGGTTACGGAACGGGATGTCAAGAAAATCCCATTATTACGCGGGAAATCCATTTTCAATCTTTTTTTCGAACCCAGCACGCGCACACGGACGACATTTGAAATCGCGGCCAAGCGCTTGTCGGCGGATGTGATTAATCTCAATATTGCAGTTTCTGCGCAAACCAAAGGTGAAGCGTTGCTGGATACCGTCAATAATCTTTCCGCCATGAATGCGGATATGTTTATTGTACGACATGCGCAAAGTGGCGCCGCACACCTGATTGCAAAGCATGTCCGGCCGGACATTCATGTGATTAATGCCGGTGATGGCAGTCATGCGCATCCAACCCAGGCTTTGCTGGATATGTTCACAATCCGGCGTTATAAGGAAGATTTTCATAACTTGCGTGTCGCTATCATTGGAGACATCCTGCATTCCAGAGTAGCGCGCTCCCAGATTCATGCATTGACTACTTTGGGAGTGCCGGAGGTGCGGGTGATCGCACCCAAAACTTTATTACCAAAAATGGTGGAGCGCCTGGGCGTTCATGTCTACCATGATATGGCGAAAGGACTGAAAGACATTGATGTGTTGATGATGCTGCGTTTGCAGAACGAGCGTATGAAAGGTGCGAATTTACCCAGTCCGGAAGAATACTTTAAATACTATGGATTGACTCCGGAAAAATTATTACTGGCCCGGCGTGATGCCATTGTGATGCATCCCGGACCCATGAATCGCGGTGTGGAGATCGACTCTGCCGTGGCGGATGGTAAGCAGTCAGTGATTTTGCCGCAAGTGACATTTGGTATAGCGGTGCGCATGGCCGTGATGTCCATCTTGGCAGGTAATCAGGTCTAAAAGGAAAAGGCTGCCATCATGAAAATTCATATTAAGAATGGGCGCCTGATTGATCCTAAGCAGGGTGTTGATGCAGTTCAGGATGTTTTTATTGCCAAGGGTAGAATCATTGCCATAGGCGATGCCCCCAGCGAGTTCCAGGCCAGTCGTACCATAGATGCTCAATCATTAGTCGTGTGCCCGGGTTTGGTTGATTTGTCTGTGCGCTTGCGTGAACCTGGACTTGAATATAAAGCGACACTTGAATCAGAAATGGGTGCGGCTGTTGCTGGTGGTGTCACGAGTTTCGCATGCCCTCCCGATACGGATCCCCCATTAGATGAACCAGGTCTGGTGGAAATGCTGAAGCATCGCGCCAAGAATCTTAATCAGGCACATGTTTATCCCATTGGTGCGCTCACTCAAGGACTAAGGGGAGAGCGTTTAACCGAAATGGCTGAATTAAATGATGCGGGATGTGTTGTTTTTGGTCAACCGGATGGTTTGTTGCCCAATTTGCGGGTATTAATGCAGGCGATGCGGTATGCCTCTACATTTGGTTTTAGTGTATGGCTACGCCCGCAAGAGATTAGCTTGACCAATGATGGCGTGGCGCATGATGGAGAGGTGGCAACCCGGCTGGGCTTGCCTACGGTTCCTGTGTGTGCTGAAACAGTAGCCTTATCCAATATCATCTTACTGGCAAAAGAAACAGGTGTCAGAGTGCATCTGTGCCGGGTTTCCAGCGCGGAAGGACTGGCAATGATCCGTACCGCCAAACAACAGGGTTTGCCGTTGACTTGTGATGTGACGGTTAATCATATGCATTTGTCCGATATGGATATCGGTTTCTTCGATTCTAATTGTCATCTGATGCCGCCACTGCGCAGTTATAGTGATCGAGATGCATTGCGTCATGGGTTACTCGATGGCACGATTGACGCGATTTGCTCAGACCATGCGCCGGTAGATGAAGATGCTAAATTGCTTCCGTTTGGGCAATCTGAGATTGGTGCGACCGGTGTTGAATTATTGCTGCCCCTAACATTAAAGTGGGGGATGGAAATGCGTTTGCCATTGCTTAAAGTTCTGGCCAAAATCACCTCGGACCCGGCACAGATACTGGGGATTGATGCGGGGTGTTTATCGGTCGGAAGTGCAGCGGATATATGTATCTTTGACCCTGATTATTATTGGAAAGTGACACCGTCAGCTATTTTAAGCCAGGGTAAAAATACCCCCTTTCTAGGTATGGAGTTGCCAGGCGGGATTAAATATACTTTGGTGAATGGCCATATTGTTTATGAGCGTTGAGCTTGGCGGTAGCTGGTTCATTAGCCTGTATTAACCGTTTTATTTGTTTTTAACCTATTATGTGGAACAACATGTCGAATCCATTACTTGATTTTTCCGGACTTCCCCGTTTTGCAGCAATAAAGAATGAGCATATTACGCCAGCTATTGAAGTATTGCTGAGCGAGAATCGCACGGCGATTGAAAAAGTGCGTGCTGACCGTACCATGCCAACCTGGCAGACTTTTGTACAACCGATGGTGGATGCCAATGAACGTTTGTCACGGGCCTGGGGACAGGTATCGCATTTGAATGCGGTAATGAACAGTCCGCAGCTACGGGAAATCTATAATGCAAATCTGCCGCTGATCACTCAGTTTTATGCGGAGCTATCACAAGATCTGTTGCTGTTTGAAAAATTCAAGCAATTACGCGCAAGCGTGGAATTCGATCATTTGACCCCGGCACGAAAGAAAATTATAGAAAATGAATTGAGGGATTTTCGTTTGGGTGGCGCGGAATTGCCGCCGGATCAAAAGCAACGGTTTTTGCAGATTCAGGAAGAGTTGTCGAAGTTATCGTCAAAGTTCAATGACAATTTACTGGATGCGACTAACGCCTATTCATTGCTGGTTGAGGATGAAAAGAACCTATCAGGTATTCCGGCGGATGTGCTGCAAACAGCCAGGGAGTTGGCTGAAGAAGCTTCTAAAACGGGCTGGAAATTTACTCTGCATATGCCTTCTTATCTTCCGGTGCTGCAATATGCGGATAGTCGTGATTTACGTGAGCAGATGTACCGTGCTTATGCCACTCGCGCCAGCGAGCTTGATAGTCATATTGGACCGGATAAAGATAACATGCCGCTCATTAACAAGATCCTGGAGTTACGGCGGGAAGCGGCGCAAATGCTGGGTTATGATAATTATGCTGAAGTTTCGTTGGCGACAAAAATGGCCACTTCCCCGCAGCAGGTTCTGGATTTTCTTGGAAAATTAGCGGTTAAAGCAAAACCCTATGCCGAGCGGGATCTGCATGCACTCCGGCAATTTGCGGCTGAGCGGTTAAATCTGCCCAAACTTGAGGCCTGGGACTTGGCCTATGTGAGTGAAAAGTTGCGTGAAGAACGCTATGCTTTCTCTGATCAGGAAGTTAAACAATATTTCTCTGAGGATAAAGTATTAGCGGGTATGTTTAAACTGGTGGAAAAGCTCTATGGCATTCATATTATTCCTACAGCAGCCTTGCGAAATATTCAACGCTGGCATCCCGATGTGAAATTTTTTGATATCAATGATGCTAACGGCCAATTAATCGGTCAATTTTATCTTGATCTCTATGCGCGACCTGCCAAGCGGGGTGGTGCCTGGATGGATGATGTGATTACACGTCGGCGAATTGAAAATAAGCCAGCAGGAGATCACGTGATACAAATACCCGTTGCGTATCTCACATGTAATTTCTCCGCTTCCGTAAATATTAATAACCAGATCCGTCCGGCTTTATTTACTCATAATGAAGTGATCGTGTTATTTCATGAGTTTGGTCATGGTCTGCATCACCTGCTGACGCAAGTTGAAGATCTGGGTGTGTCCGGTATTAACGGGGTTGAGTGGGATGCAGTAGAACTGCCTAGCCAGTTTATGGAGAATTTTTGTTGGGAGTGGGATGTGCTCTCCGGCATGACTCAGCATATCGAAACGGGTGAGACACTACCCAGAGCTTTATTTGATAAGATGCTGAAAGCAAAAAATTTCCAGGGCGGATTGCAGATGTTGCGGCAGATTGAATTTGCACTGTTTGATATGCGTGCACATTTTGATTTTAAACCAAGCGGTGATAAGACGGTGCTGCAGTTGCTGGATGATGTTCGAAAAACCGTTGCTGTGATCATTCCTCCTGATTTCAATCGTTTCCCCAATAGCTTTGCGCATATTTTTGCCGGAGGTTATGCGGCGGGCTATTATAGTTACAAGTGGGCGGAAGTGCTATCAGCGGATGCTTACAGTATGTTTGAAGAAACTGCTTCAGATGGTGTAATCAATGCAGCGACAGGCTCACGTTTTCTGGAAGAGATTCTTGCGAGGGGAGGGAGCCGTTCAGCACTGGAATCATTTATAGCATTCCGGGGCCGTGAGCCGGAGCTGGATGCATTGCTGCGTCACAGTGGGATGGAAACAGTTTGATCTTAAACGGTATGATTCTAGAGACTGTGGTGCAGATACTCGGTTCTGTTGCTGGATAAATAATTTTATAAAGTGCTATGAATAATCTGCCGTATATCCAAGCCTCGATGTTTGTTTTAATAATGGCTTTTTAATTCTTGTGTGTAGTATCATTCAGGGCTGATCGGGCAAATAGTGCTTTGTGGCGGGCATATTGAACCTATCTTATAAATATGGCAAGATCTATCAAATTTTTACTAAAATAAATAAGAACATGACTAATTCTATTCGTTTCAAAGCTGCTACTTTTTTGGTATTGGTTTTATTTTTAACCGGTTGTGCTTCAATAAAAACAAATAACCAGAATAGTCCTCATGATCCTCTGGAACCCATGAATCGCGCTGTTTTTAATTTTAATGAAATGGTGTATGACAATGTATTTGATCCGGTTGCCAGAGGTTATAAGAAGGTTACTCCTGACCCCATTGAGATGATGGTCGGTAATTTCTTTTCAAATCTAAACGATGTGGTGGTGGTAACTAACTCTGTCCTTCAATTAAATTATGAGAGTGCATTGGTCAGCAGTACACGATTATTGATCAATACTACTTTTGGTATATTTGGTTTGATTGATATTGCCAGCGATATCAGTGCAGCAAGCGATATTAATCTCAATAAGCGGGACGAAGATTTTGGTCAGACAATGGGACGCTATGGAATCGCCAGTGGACCTTATATAGTACTGCCTTTCCTGGGACCAAGTTCCGTACGTGATACGTTCGGAATTGCTGTTGATGGTTTCTTTATAGATCCCGTTACACAAGGGGTAACAGGGGTTTTTATGAAAGATGTTGCTTATCTTAATTCGGTGGCTTTGCGTTTGCCTGTTGCGGCAGCGAGAACTGTTAATGCACGTGCACAGTTTCTTGATGAAGACAAAACTCTTGAAGAGGCAGCATTGGATAAATATGAATTCATACGCGATGCCTATTTACAAAGGCGCACTAGCTTAGTGAATAACAGTGATACTGCAGAGGTTAAATAAAAGAGAGTGGAAGATTCTGATCTTTTTTGTTGTTGTCGCTGTTCGTTTATTCACTGCATGCATCATTTTTGTACTTGGGAAGGTTAATTTTAAGCATATATCGAGGAAAAGTTATTGTCGTTTCTTCTGTTGAAGAATTGTTTGACTATCATGCTATTTAAATAATGCACATTGATTGATGGAGAATTTCCTCAAATCAATGTGCATATTTTTTATAAACTTAAGTAACTAATAGAAAATAAATGAAAAGATTTCAATGTAATATATGCGGATTTATTTATGATGAATTAACGGGTGATCCAGAGCACGGCATCAAAGCAGGTACGCGCTGGGAAGATATTCCAGAAAGCTGGGTTTGCCCTGAGTGTGGAGTGAATAAAGCAGATTTTGAAATGGTGGAGATCGGAGTGATGGGTCATCCGGTTGTTATTGTAGGAAGTGGCCTGGCTGGCTATGCCGTGGCACGTGAACTACGTAAACTGAGTAAGGAATTGCCCATTACTATGTTATCTGCAGATCATGGCGGTTTTTATTCCAAGCCCATGTTGTCAAATGCACTATCAATGGGTAAGACACCTGAATCTATTTTAAATGGGGATGCGGTGCAGATGGCTTCACAGTTGAATATTTCCATTCGTCCTCATTGTCGCGTGGCTGCTATTGAGCCGTCCAGAAGTGCGATGACGTTGGTTGATGGTGAAAAAATATTCTATGATCAACTGGTTTTGGCATTAGGTGCAGATCAGGTGCGTTTGCCATTACAGGGAGATGGTGTAGCAAAAATATTGACGGTTAATGATCTCGATGATTATCAAAGGTTTCGTGCTGCATTGATAGGGAGAAAACGGGTTGCCATTATTGGTGCGGGATTGATCGGTTGTGAATTTGCAAATGATTTAGTAACCGCAGGTTATCAAGTGGATGTGATTGATATCAGCGCCCAACCTTTAGGGCGGCTCTTGCCGCCGGATGGTGGCGCATTTATACGACAAAAACTTGAGGCGGTTGGTGTGGTTTTTCACTTGGATACGACAGCCCAATCTGTTGACCGGGTTAAAGAGGGTTTGCGTTTGACGCTGACCAATAGTGAATTGATCGAATCCGATATAGTGCTCTCGTCAGTTGGGTTGCGTCCGCGTACGCAACTCGCTGAAGCAGCCGGTATTCAGGTTAATCGTGGAATTGTGGTCAATCGCTTATTACAAACCCAATTGGCCAATATTTATGCTTTGGGCGATTGTGCGGAGGTTGATGGCAAGGTGTTGCCTTTTGTGATGCCGATTACACATGCAGCCCGGGCCTTGGCTGCAACACTGGCGGGTAACCCAACATCCGTTCATTATCCAGCCATGCCGGTGATGGTAAAAACGCCAGCATGCCCAACCGTTGTTTCGCCGCCTGATTTCAGTGTAAAAGGTGAATGGCAGGTTGAAGCTGATCAGGATGGAGTGAAAGCGCTTTATCAGGATGAAGCTGGTAATTTGTTGGGCTATGCACTATTGGGTGCGGCGACGAAGGAAAAAAATAATCTTACAACCCAATTGCCCCCCGTATTGATGTAAAGACGGATTTTCTGTTCTTGGCGATCAATTTTTCTGATGGGTTCAAGTTGGTAACACCCATAAACATGTTGTTTCATATTTAAAACCATAGTGTTATATAATATTCTGGCTGGAATTTTCGGATACTGCTGATTGACTGAGGGTGTGACTTCTGGCGAGCAGGATAATCCGGGAGAAAAAATGACAATAAAGTGAGTAAAGAACGATGATGCTATATGTGATAAATGGTGAAGATGTGCCGAACAGCCTGGAAAAAAGGATGGCAGTTCGCCCAGAGCACTTAAAAAGAATTCAAGCATTGCAAGAGGCAGGGCGTCTAATTTTAGCAGGACCTTATCCTGCTATCGATAGTCAGAATCCAGGTACGGCGGGTTTCTCAGGAAGTTTGATTGTGGCGGAATTCGAATCCTTAGAAGCAGCGCAAGCTTGGGCTGATACAGATCCCTATGTGAGTGCAGGTATTTATAGGAAAGTGACGGTCAAACCTTTTAAAAAGGTATTGCCTGCATAAGGCAATTGCAGGTGTTACTTTTCTCAATAGTATCAAATTATTTTGTTATAAATGATGCTAGGTAGAGGTTCACGTCCATTAAGTTAAGGCGTATACTTTCCGCTGTAAATATATTCTGGCGAATATAAATTTTATCCAAATCACAAAAAGGAAATTCCATGCGTTTGACGAAATTTTCGCAGGTAATGATAGTTAGTATTTTTGGCTTGGTTACTCTATCAGTTCAAGCTCAGTCGACAGGGGTTGTCGCTAAGGTGAATGGCGTAACGATCCCGCAATCACGTCTGGAACTCATGGTAAAAGCAAACGTTGCGCAGGGCCAGCCAGATGGCCCGGAAATGAGAAAAGCCTTGCGTGAGAATTTGATTGCTGAAGAGATTCTTGCGCAAGAAGCAATCAAAAAGAGATTGGACCAAGACCCAGAAGTGATTGCGCAACTTGAAATATCTCGTCAGGCTGTGTTGGTCAGAGCATTTCAGGCTGACTACATAAAGAATAATATAGTCAGTGATGATACCTTACGCAAGGAATATGAAATTCTGAAAGTACAGATGGGCGATAAAGAATATAAAGCGCGTCATATCCTTGTGGAAAGTGAAAGTGAGGCCAGAGATATTATTGCCAGCCTCAAGAAAGGCGGTAATTTTGCCAAAATTGCTGAAGAAAAATCGATTGATGATGGGAGTAAAGAAAATGGAGGCGAGCTAAACTGGAGTCCACCGGCAGCCTATGTCAGACCTTTTTCTGAAGCGCTGGTGGCATTATCAAAAGGTGGGCGGACTGAGCAACCCGTACAAACTTCTTTTGGATGGCATGTGATTGAATTAATGGATATACGTCCTATGGAAGTTCCTCCATTTGAAGATGTAAAGCAGAATATACAGCAACGTGTATTACAGCGTGAATTTGCGACGGTTGTGCAGGATTTGCGCAGTAAAGCAAAAGTAGAATAGTTTTTGTATTGCGAATTGCCGCGAGCAGATTGGATCCTAATATTCTTTTGAAACAATCTTTTCTACTCGCGGAGCCAGCGCGCAAAGTAATTCATAGCTGGTTGTGCCTGCTCGATGAGCGACTTCATCAACCGGCATTCCCTTACCCCAAAGAATAACCGGGCTGTTTAGCTGAGCATTCTCGATTTCAGTTAAGTCTACAGCCAGCATATCCATAGATACCCGACCCAATAACCGGCTACGTTGATTGTTGATCAATACCGGTGTGCCGGTTGGCGCATGGCGCGGGTATCCATCGGCATAGCCGCATGCGACAATACCGACGCGCATCGGATGATCAGCTTGGAAAAGACCGTGATAGCCAACTCTATCGCCAGCTTTTAATTCATGTATGGCAATAATTCGACTGGATAGCGTCATGGCTGGTTGCAGATTAAGTTCTGATGCGGTTTTGTCAGGAAAAGGGGAGGCGCCATAAAGCATAATGCCAGGACGTACCCACTCAGTCTGTGTTTCAGGATAGCGTATGATGGCGGCTGAATTTGCCAGTGAGCGCGGATAATTGTAGTTTTTAGTGATAGCTTCAAAGCGTTGCAATTGTTGCATCACGCTTTCTTCCTCTGAAGGAACATCGGCACAGGCAAAATGCGTCATCAATGTGATATTGTTTTTGCATCGATTCTCTGTCAGATTGATGATTATCTGTGGAAGTTGCTCAGATACTAATCCTAAACGATTCATGCCGGTATTGATTTTTAGAAATAAATCCAGTTCATGCTGTTTGGAATCTGCCAGCATGGCAATTTGCTCACTATGGTGAATAACAGCACTTAGTTGATACTGTTCAAATAATACTAATTCTTCTGTAGAAAAGAAGCCTTCCAGAAGCAGGATAGGCTGCCGATAACCAGATTCGCGTAGAGAAATCGCGGCCTCCAATTCCAGTAGTGCAAATCCATCAACATCTTTTAAAGCGCTTGCGG